>JAZQMJ010000025.1:0-12153 GCA_045543435.1 Mailhella sp. | reverse complement strand
TCCGACTTGTAATGGCGGAAGAAGAAGGTAAGCATAAGAGTACAAATATGGGCACCGTCTACGTCAGCATCGGTCATGATGATGATCTTGTGGTAGCGGAGCTTGGAATAGTCCATGTTCTCGCCGATGCCCACGCCCATGGCCGTGATCATGTTCTTGATCTCTTCGCTGGCGAGCATGCGGTCGAAGCGGGCGCGCTCCACGTTCAGGATCTTGCCGCGCAGGGGCAGGATGGCCTGGGTCATGGGGTTGCGGCCCTGCTTGGCGGAACCGCCTGCGGAGTCGCCTTCCACGATGAACACTTCACATTCGGTCGGGTCCTTGCTCTGGCAGTCAGCCAGCTTGCCGGGCAGGGAGTTGTCGGAGAGGGCACCCTTGCGGCGCACCAGTTCACGGGCGCGGCGTGCGGCCTCGCGGGCACGGGAGGCTTCGGCGGCCTTCTCGATGATGGTGCGGATGTCCTTGGGGTTCTCCTGGAAATAGACGTCCAGCACGTTATACACGATGGCGTTAACGATGCCGGTCACTTCGCTGTTGCCCAGCTTGGTCTTGGTCTGGCCTTCGAACTGGGGCTGGGGAAGCTTCACACTGATGACGGCAGTGAGGCCTTCGCGCACGTCGTCGCCGGAGAGGGTGTCGCCCTTGAGCTTCTTCTGAAGGTCGGGCTGGCTCTTCACATAGTTGTTGATGGCGCGGGTGAGAGCAGTCTTGAAACCGGCGAGATGGGTGCCGCCTTCATGGGTGCGTATATTGTTCGCAAAGGTGAAGGTCTTCTCGTTGAAGCCGGAATTGTACTGCAGGGCGAACTCGACAGTGATGTTGTCCTGGACGCCTTCGCCGCTGATGATGGGATGCAGGCCGGCTTCGTTGCTGTTGATGTCCTTCACGAACTGCAGGATACCGCCTTCAGCGTGGAAGGTATGGGTCTCCTGAGAGCGTTCATCAGTGCAGACGATGACGAGGCCCTTGTTCAGGTAGGCGAGTTCTTCGAAACGCTTCTTCAGGATGTCGAAAGAATAGACGGTGGTCTCGAAGATCTCTTCATCGGGCATGAAGTGGACGGTAGTGCCGTGGCCCTCGGCCTCGCCGATGGCTTCCACCTTGGTGACGGGCACGCCGCGCTCGTAGCGCTGACGCCAGCGCTTGCCGTCGCGGCGGACGGTGACTTCGAGCCAGCTGGAAAGGGCGTTCACGCAGGAGACGCCCACGCCGTGCAGACCGCCGGAGACCTTGTAGGCGTTGTTGTCGAACTTGCCGCCGGCGTGCAGCTTGGTCATGACGACCTGGACTGCAGGGATGCGCAGTTTGGGATGGATGTCGACCGGGATGCCGCGGCCGTTGTCGCGGACAGTGATGGAGTTGTCCACATGGATGATGACTTCCACCTTGTCGCAGAAGCCGGCCATGGCTTCGTCGATGGAGTTGTCCACCACTTCGTAGACGAGATGGTGCAGACCGCGGGTATCGGTACTGCCTATATACATGGCCGGGCGCTTGCGGACAGCGGCGAGGCCTTCGAGCACGGTGATCGCGCCGGCATCGTACTTTTCAGAAGCGGCGGACCTGAGATTCTGCTGGCTCATGGACTTTCCTGGAATATGCTTTTGTTAGCCGAAAAGGCGGGTCTTCAAATAACAGTTCACCTTACACCAAACATAAAAAAAAATCAATTCCCGTGTGAGGGTACTGCCTCATGGACTTTTTCGCGCAGAAGGCCCGTAAAAGGCCTTAAAAAGTGACAGCCCATAAAAAATCCCCGCCGCGCCGGAGTGGAACTCTGGCAGACAGCGGGGATAATCCTATCGAAAGCGAAGAAAAACGGCCCAAAGGACGGCCTCCCGCTTCCCGATACTATCAGTCTTCGGTGTAATAGGAAGATTCAGCGATCTTCATGGGCATGAGGATGACAGTGTACTCGGCATCTTCAGCACCGGTGATGCCGCAGGGGCCTTCCGCGCCGGTGAAGGTGTAATGCATGTTCGCAGACTGGAAGTGGCCGAGGATATCCATGAGGCTGCGGGTCGGGAAAGCGATGACTTCCAGATCGCCCTTGAAGTCGCCTTCGATATGTTCGGTAGCGGAACCGGTCTCCTGGCCCTGGGCGGAAAGTTCCACTTCCTGGGGAGAGAAGCGGAAATAGGTGCAGCGGTCGCTGTCGTTGTTGAAGATGAGCAGACGGTCGAGGGCGTTCAGGGTCTCGCGGCGGTCGGCATCGAGCTGGGAGGTGTCGGAGCTTTCGAGGCGGGCAAGGAAGCTCAGATGATCGGGATAGGAGAAGTTCGCGGAACGGGGGATGCTCAGCACTTCGTTGCCGGAACCGGTGCGGATGTGGAAACGGCGTTCGCTGATGTTGAGCATGACTTCATCGCTGCCGAGCCACTTGCGCAGTTCGTTGACGTACTTCTTCTGGATGAGCAGGCCGTTTTCAGGGAGCAGGCCGGCAAGGGCGTCGTTGATGAAGCGCACCATGGCGAACTGATGGCCGTTCAGGCCGCAGACGTCCACCTTTCCGGCTTCACCCGCTTTGACATAGAGGCAGGCGAGGCCTTCGGCGCTGTCGTCGTCGCTGATGCAGAACGCCACGCGGTCGATGACGTCCTGGAAGAAGTCGCCGGCCCAGAGCACTGCGCCTTCTTCGGGGAAGGCAGGCAGAGGCTGGAACCACACGGGATCGACAGTGGGGAGCTTATAGGAACGGCGGCCCTGCTCGACGGAGAGGATGTGGGACTCTTCATCGAGGCGGAGGCTGATATCGCCGCCGGGCAGACGGCGGAGCAGTTCCACGAAGGCGCGGCCATTGACGCCAGCCGTGCCTTCTTCCTTCACGGAGGCGGGATAATTGCCGGTGAACTCGATGTTCACGTCCGTGGACATGATGGTGAGGGCATCGCCTTCAGGCTTCTTCACGGCCTGGAGCCATATGGAACGCAGATACGCGGCACCAGCCTTGCTCGGGATGATGGAAGCGGCCTTCTGGAGACCTTCGATGATCTGCTCTTTCTTCACGGTCAAATACATAATGTTTTTCCTTGTAGTAGAAGGTTAGTGCTGCGTTTTTGTTCCTAAGATGTATAACACGTCGAAATAAAAGTATTTCTTAGGAACAGAAGTAGTGACTTCCGGTGGGGTGAGGAACATTGCCCTCATTTTTCTCCTTTTTGGAGAGCATTTCTGCACTGTTTTGTCAATTCTGTTATCAGGATGTTCATATCTTTGTTCGTAACTTTCATTTTTTCAATTTTTCTAACAGCATACATGACAGTGCTATGGTCTTTTCCTCCGAAGAAGTGCCCTATGGAAGGATAGGATTCCCCCAGCAGTTCCCGGCAGAGATACATGGCCGTCTGCCTAGGGAGCGTAAGTCTGCTATCCTTAGTGTTTTCACGCAGTTCCGACGAGGTACACCCATACCTCGAAGCCACGACGGCGAGTATGGAATCGCTGTCCACGGCCTGTGGCGCGCCTGCTCTGCTGAGCATGGAGGAAATATCGTTCACGGAAGGGAGGGCATGGTTTTGTTCGTAAAGCAGGAACACCTGTTCGAGCACGCCGCGTATATGCCTCAGGCGCAGGCAGTGCCGGGAGAGGAACAGGGCGGCATTGCGGTCTTCAGGCAGGCCCATATGTTCCATGCATGCCTGCGTGAAGCGCAGACGGACATCGAGATCCGGTTCTTCCAGCCTCAGAGAGAGACGGGAGCAGAGCCTGTCGTAGAACATGGGGAGGAGTTTCTGCCCGCTTTCGTCATGTCCGTCGGTCTGGCAGGCGGCTATGAAGAAGGTATCAGCCATGCTGTCCAGAAGGGAAGCCAGTTCCTTCTGGATGTCAGGGTGTTTTTCCAGAGCCTGGATATCGTCGACGAGGACGGCGGAACTGGAGAGCAGGGCATCGTGGGCCTGTTCGGGGGAGCGGCGGAAAAGAGAAATGAGTTCCCTGCAGGAAAGGAACAGCGTCTTCTGGGGGAACCTGTCGTCCAGTACGGAGAAGGCCGCCTGGAGGAGGTGGCTTTTTCCGGTACCGGAGGGGCCGTGGAGAAGTATGGGGCTCGGATGCGCATGGAGACTGCGCCGGAAAAGATACAGCGCCTCCCTGTTCTTCCCTCCGGGGATGAAGTTTTCGAAGGTGGAGCCGGCCGGGATGGGAGAACGGGAGATTGCCGAGGAGAGGCCGCTTTTCACAGGTACGGCGAGGCCGGGCCAGTCATAGTGTATTTCCAGCGGGCCAAGGGCTTCACAGACGGCTTTTTCGAGGCAGGGGCGCCCGGAGGAGGAGAGCCAGCGGAAGAAAAGCTCGTGGGGGAGATGGATGGTGAGACTGCCGGTTCCAGGAAGCGAGAAAGACAGCGGGGACAGCCAGGAAGAGGCGGCCTCTTCGGGAAGTCTGGCAGAGAACATTTTCTTCAGACGCTCGGAATCAGAGGGGAGGGCGGTCTCTCCTCTGGGCGCAGTCCTGAAGCTGTCAGTTCTTGCTTTCATCGTTTTCTCGCGTTTTCCCATTCAAAAAATAAAGCGGCGGCGAATGAGGGGGCAAAGTTTGGGAGCTTTTTGAAAACATACTGTTATCACAAAGGAAAATATGTGGTGAACAGAAGTTTTCCCTTCTTGGGGGCACACTGCCGGGCATAAAAATTTTTACCAGAAAACGCTTGTACAAACAAGTATTTTATATGGTATAACCCTGCGGGTAAGCAGTATTTTTTCTCCCTTTTTTTCGCTCATCCCTTCTTTCGATCCCCGTCTTTCATGAAGAATATATACGCCATAGTCTCATCCATTCTCGCCTGGCGCTGGCTGGGCCTCAGCGGCATAGTCCTTGCCCTGGCTCTCGGGCTGACCTGGAACTTTTTCTGCCGCTGTGATGACGGCGCCCCTGCGGACAGTTCCGTGTTTTCCTCCGCTCCTGCCCCTCACGACATCGAGAAGATGCTGACGGAAGACAGTTCTTCTTCCGAGATATTCCGTGCCTCCCTCGGCATGGGTATGGGATGGATGAAGGAGATGTGGAAGAAGGAGGATGTCCGATGTTTCGACGATTCCTTCGATGCGTTCAAGGCTTCCAGAGCGGATGTGTGCATCCCCTGCTACAGCGATCCCGTCCCGTGGGAAGAGGATCCCCGCTATATGATGCAGGATTCCGGCTGCGGTACGCAGATACTGCGGACAAAGATCAAGGCGGGGGACAGCATGGGCTCGCTCCTGCGCCCCTGGCTGGATAAGGACGAGCTGAACGCCGCCGTCAAGGCCGTATCCTCCGTGTTCAAGGTCAGCCGTCTGCGCGTAGGAAGGCTCTACTCGGTTGAACGGGATACGAAGGAAGGCGTCGTATCCCGCATCATGTATGACATAGACGATGAGAGCCGCCTCGTCCTCTGCCGCGAAGGGACTGGGTTCACGGCTTCGGTGAACGTGTATCATTACGATACGCGGCTGGTCCGTGTGTCCGGCGAGGTGAAAAGCTCCCTTTTCGATGCCATGGCGGAAGCCGGAGAGGCGTCGTCTCTCGCCATGCAGCTGGCTGACGTGTTCAGCCATCAGGTGAACTTCCTCGACGATGTGCGTGAAGGCGATTCCTTCGAAGTCATCGTGGAAAAGAAATACCTCGAAGGGGACTTCCGTACTTATGGCGATATCGTGGCCGCCCGCCTCGTCAACGACGGCATGGTCTATGAAGCCTTCCGCTTCCGGGACGAGAACGGCGTGGCCCACTACTACACGGCAGACGGGGCATCCCTCGAAACGCAGTTCCTCAAGGCTCCGCTGAACTTCACGCGCATAAGCTCCACATATACGTTGAAGCGCCGCCATCCTGTCCTTGGTCGCGTACGTCCTCATCAGGGCATAGACTATGTCGCCCCGCGGGGAACGCCGGTGAAAGCCCTGGGCGACGGCGTCGTCACGTTCGTGGGCTGGAAGAGCGGCTACGGCAAGAGCGTGGCCATACAGCACAGCGGCGGTGTGGAGACGCATTACGCCCATCTTTCCCGCTACACGAAGAACCTGAAGAAGGGCGACAAGGTGGAGCAGGGGCAGGTCATAGCCTATGTGGGCTCTACCGGTATTTCCACGGGGCCGCACCTCGACTTCCGTGTGAAGAAGAACGGCAAGTTCATCGACCCTCTCAAGCTCACAGGCAGCCGCTCAGCCGCCATACCGGAAGAACAGAGGGATACTTTCCGGAACCAGGTGGAGCGGGCGCGGCTCATGCTCGATGGGGAAGTCATTCTTGCGGGACGATAGCGCAGGGCAAGCTTGATTTTTTCAGGGATAAGGAACACACAGGGACGAGAAATTTTTGAGAGAAAAACATGAGCCAGTCTGAATCCGATTTCCTCCTCGCAAGCTACGACTACGAACTCCCCGAAGAACGCATAGCCCAGTACCCCCCGGAAGTGCGAGGCACTTCCCGCCTTTTCGTTCTGGACAGGGAGTCCGGCCGCAACATCCATACGGAGTTTGCCCAGCTTCCCGAGTTCCTGCCCAAGGATGCCCTCCTCGTCGTGAACAATTCACGCGTGGTCCCTGCCCGCCTCTTCGGTCAGAAGCCTTCCGGCGGCAAGTGCGAGCTCCTCGTGCTCACGCCTCCTCCCCTGCTCAAGGCCTGTGCCGTCATGGAAGGCGAATGGGCGCATGCCCGCTGTGAGTGCCTCCTGCGCCCCGGCCGGAGCATACGCGTGGGCGACCGCCTCACCTTCGGCGAAGGCATTGCCGCGGAAGTCCTGGTGAAGAAGGAATTCGGCCAGCACGAAGTCGAGCTGTTCTGGAAGGGCGACCTTGTGGAACGCATGACGGAGATAGGCCGCCTGCCCCTTCCTCCCTATATCAAGCGCGATCAGGAAAAGGACGACGTTTCCCGCTACCAGACCATGTACGCCAGCCCGGAGAAGTCCGGCTCTGTCGCCGCGCCCACGGCCGGCCTGCATTTCACGGAGGAGATGCGCGCCCGCCTGAAGGAAATGGGCGTGGAGTGGGCCGAAGTGACGCTCCATGTGGGCTACGGCACCTTCAGCCCCGTGCGTGAAGAGGATATCCGCGAGCATCCCATGCACAGCGAGTATGTGGAGATATCGCCGGAGACGGCCGCCGCTATCCGCAGGGCCAAGGCGGAAGGACGTCCTGTCATCGCCGTGGGCACTACGTCCTGCCGCACCATGGAGGGCTGTGCCCTCCAGAACGGCGGCGAGATTCCCGAAGGCGGCTGGCACGGCTGGACGAATATCTTCATCTATCCCGGCTATCGCTTCAACGTGGTGGACCACCTCATCACCAACTTCCACCTGCCGCAGTCTTCGCTCATCATGCTTGTTGCGGCCCTGTGCGGCCGTGAACGCATACTCAACGCCTACGCCGAGGCCGTGAAGGAGGAGTACAGGTTCTTCTCCTACGGCGACGCCATGTTCGTACGATAAAAAAAGGGGCCCTGAAAGGCCCCTTTTTTCGTGGAAGAGAATGCTGGCTACGGCTTGGATATCTGCCAGATGTTCACAGTGACAGGCATCTCCTGCTCGGTGAGAGGAGAGATGGGAAGGTAGCAGATGAGCCTGTGCGTGAGGTGATGCTCGTGCAGGACGTCGAGAAGGTGATGGAAGATCTCGCGGCGGGGCTCGGCTATCCACGCCTTACCGCCGCTCTTCAGCATGGTGCTGATATATTTTGCGATGGGCTCGGCGAAGTCCTTTTCGTACATGATGTCGCCAGCCCAGATATAGTCGAAGCTCTCGGCGGGGAGCTTGGGTTCGCGCCAGTCCTCCACCTGCCAGTTCACGCCCGGCACGCCGTTCAGGAATTCGTTGATCTTAGCGTATTCGATGGCCTGGGCCTCGTAGTCCATGGCGGTGACTTCCGCTCCGAGCCAGCGGCCCAGGATGGCCGTGAAGCCTATGCCGCAGCCTATGTCGAGGCAGTTCTTGCCCTGTATGTCTTCCTGCATCTCGGCGAGCCAGCCGGCAAGGGCGAGGGAAGAGGGCCATATCTCGTTCCAGTAGGGAAGGCGGTCTTCCTTGCCTTCCTGTTCGGTCATGCCTTCCCACAGCTTGTCCATGTCGGCGCGGCGGAAATGCCATATATTTCCACAGGACTGGAATATGCGGTCGAAGGGAGTGTAGGCTTCCATGATGTCTCCTTTTGGGGCTTTTGCCGGATGCAGGGCAGTATAACCGCAGTGGGGCGAGGAGTGAAGCCCCGAAGGCTCCGCAAGGGCGGCGGGAACGGCAGTTTTTTTGGACCAGCCTGCCGGCTGGGGGCATATTTTGGCACTTGCCGGAAAAAGACATTGCGGATATCATGCTTTTTGACCTTTTTTCCGGCGGCATGCCTCCGGATGAAGCAGGCATTTCTGGGGCATCGGCTCAGCTTTAGGCCCCATTGAAAAACGACGCGCGCCAGCCGAGGCGCCGCGCACATAGCAAAGCAGGTTTTGATATGGATAATAGGGGCGAGGACAGAAAGGATTTCGCCGAGAAGCGTTCTTTCCGCAAGAACGATGGCGAACGCGGCGAACGCCGCTACGAACGTTCGGACAACTTCAAGCCCCGTCGCTTCGACCGCGACGGTGAGCGCAGGGATTTCAAGAAGGACGGCTTCCGTCCTCACGGCGACAAGCGCCCCCGCGGCATCGGCGAGCTTCTGGATCTCGATAACGATATCCTCCATCTCGTGATCCGTCGCGCCCAGCTTCTGGCCAAGATGCGCCAGCACGGCCGCCTCGCTCCCGAGACTGAGAAGACCATCCGCACTGCCTGGGAAAGCAAGGCCGCCCGCATGGCCCGCGACAATCGCCTTTCCCGCGATCTTTTCGTCCTTCTCCAGACCATCGAGCCTCTCACCCGTCAGGAAGAGGAGCAGGGCTACTTCAACCTCGCTCCCAACACTGCTGCTGTCGATATCCGCATCCCCGCTCCTTCCGATACTGTTGCCGCCCGTCTCTGGCTGGCCGCGGCCGTTGCCGCCGGTCAGGAGACCAAGGTGGTCCGCATGCCTCTCACCGATGCCGTCATCGGCGGTGTGAAGGCCCTGAACCAGATCGGCGGCCAGCTCTGGTGGGAAGAGAACGGCGACGTGCAGAGCCGCGGCGGCAAGGGCCTCCTGCGCGGCCTCGACAAGGTCATCCACGTCGGCGACGACGCCTTCAACCTCTGGCTCGTCATCGCCATGTGCGTGGGCATGCCTTCCCGCCTCAAGCTCACCGGCGACAGCTCCCTGCGCTTCCTCGACCTCTCCTCTCTGCGCCGCTTCCTGCCGCAGATGGGCGTTCGTCTGACCAACGTCATCCCCTCTCAGGACGGCCTCCCCATCCGCCTCGAATGCTCCGGCATGCTCCCCCGCCAGCTCGAACTTGCTGACGACCTGCCCGAAGACTTCATGGCCGCTCTCGTCCTGGCTTCTCCCTTCTGGGAAACTCCCTGCCGCATCACTCTTCCTGAAAAGGAACCCCGCCTGCTCGGTCAGGTTCTCGGCGTCCTTTCCGCCTGCGGCGCCAGCGTGAGCCGCAACGGCCGCGAAGTGTTCGTTGAGCGCGGCGAGTTCTCCGTGCCTGCCGAACCCGTGGTGCCTATGGATGCTTCCGTGGCCGCCACTGTCCTCATGTTCCCCGGCTTCAACGGCGGCAAGGCCGTTCTCGAAGGCGTGTGGGGCCACAGCAAGGCCCATGCTCTCGTGGAGAAGATGCTCCGCGGCGCCGGCCTCAACGTGAAGTACGGCTCTTCCGAGACCGTCTGCTCCGGCAAGGAACGCGAGACTTCCATCCCCGCTTCCGAAGTCATGGCCGACGTGGTGGCCTTCTGCCCCGAGCTCCTGCCTCTGGCCTGCGTCATCATGGCCGCCGCCGTGCATGAAGGCGCTTCCGTTTCCCTGCCCGCCCTTGCCGAAGAAGAGCGTCACCTCGTGACCGCTTTCCTCGTGCGCTGCGGCGTGGAAGAAAAGGACGGCAAGCTCTCTTCTTCCGACAACGTCATCCCCGGTACCTGGGTCGCTCCTTCCGCTCAGTGGGCCATGGCTTATGCCCTCTGCGCCTTCCTGCGCCCGAACCTGCACCTCTCCAACCCCGGTGTGATGACCTCTGTGTTCCCTCCCTTCTGGAACATGTACAACACCCTTCCTGTTCCCGTGCTCAAGCGCAACAGGCAGGAAAAGGAAGATGAAGATGCCAAGCCCGTCCGCCGCCGCGTTATCGCCCACGGAGTTTATGGAGAACTTCCTCCTGAACCCGCTGCCGGAGAAGATTTCTGAGCTTGAGGAGCAGATAGCCCTCATAGAAGCAGAACAGAAGCGCTGCAAGGATACCATTCGTGAACTCATGGCCCGGGAAGACCTTGAAAAGGGGATATTCTTCCCGGCCGAGATACACGAGCTCCATCAGCGCAAAAATATGCTCGAGACGCACATCCAGTACCGCCGTGTCCGCGTGAACCGGCTCAGGCTGAGAGGCGCTCGCTGATTTTGAGGAAATTATGAGTGAGATACATCACTGCCGCCAGTGCGGTACCTGCTGCCGCAAGGGCGGCCCTGCCCTCCATGTCCAGGACAGCCATCTTCTTACGGAGGGCGTGCTCCAGCTTCAGGATCTCGTGACCTTCCGTGCCGGCGAACTGGTGCGCGATACGTACAGGAATATCGTCGTGCCTCTTCCTGATGAGATCGTGAAGATAGCCGCCCCGGCCGGTTCCCGTCCCGACGACTGGACCTGCCGCTTCCTCATGGAAGACAACCGCTGTTTCATCCATGAGAAGAGCCCTGCCGAATGCAAGGCCCTTTTCTGCGATGATCCCAAGGCACTGCTCGGCATGCACGGCAAGGAAAGGCTGGACCGCAAGGCCATCCTTGAACTGCTCCGCGCTCCCCAGTGGCTCATCGATGCCGTGGAAGCTCATGAGGCCCGCTGCAATTATGCCGCTCTCACCGAGCTCGTTTCTCATCTCGAAGAAGATGATGCGGCCCGCAAGGCTCTTGTGGAAGTGGTGGAATACGACCGCGCCTTCCGCGAACTTGTGGCTGAGAAGGGCAAGGTGAGCAAGGATATGATGAACTTCCTGTTCGGCCGTCCGCTCATGTATACCGTCATCATGTTCGGCATCGACGCCCGCGCCAATGCCGACGGCAGCATCACTCTCGTTCAGACCACCAAAGCTACTCTGAAGAGGTAAGCCATGATCATAGTCACCGGCGGTGCCGGCCTCATCGGTTCGAACTTCATCTGGCAGCTCAACCAGAACGGCATGGACGACATCCTCGTGGTGGACAACCTTGCCTCTACGGAAAAGTGGAAGAACCTGTCGCACCTGCGCTACAGCAACTATATGCACCGCGACAAGTTCCTCGAACAGCTCCGCTCCGGCCAGAAGCTGGAAGGCGTGGAAGCCGTCATCCACATGGGTGCCTGCTCTTCCACCACGGAACGCAATGCCGACTTCCTCATGGAGAACAATTTCCACTACACTGTGGAAGTGTGCCTTGCCGCCCTCGAAGCCGGTGCCCGATTCATCAACGCCAGCTCCGCCGCTACCTATGGCGACGGCGAACTCGGCTTCTCTGATGATATAGAGCTCATGCCGAAGCTCCTGCCGCTGAATATGTACGGCTACTCCAAGAAGCTTTTCGATATGTGGTGCCTGCGCCACAACCTGCTGAATGAAGTGGTGAACCTGAAGTTCTTCAACGTGTACGGCCCGAACGAATACCATAAGGGCAGCATGATGAGCATGGTGTGCCGCGCCGTGCCTCAGGTGAAGGAACTCGGCAAGATACGCCTCTTCAAGTCGGACAACCCCAAGTACAGCGACGGCGGCTCCCTGCGCGACTTCGTGTACTCCAAGGACGTTTCCGCCCTCATGTACTGGTTCATGCAGACTCCTTCCGTGAACGGCATCTTCAACGTGGGCGCAGGCAAGGCCCGTACCTGGAACGACCTCGCCAACGCCGTGTTCGCCGCCATGGACCTCGAGCCCAATATCGAATACTTCGATATGCCCGAACACCTCAAGGGCAAGTACCAGTACTTCACCGAAGCCGATATGTCCTGGCTGGAACGTGAGAACTGCCCCGTGAAGTTCCACTCCCTCGAAGAGGGCGTGGACGACTACGTCCGCAACTACCTCACTCAGGACGACCCGTATCTGAAGTCTTTTTAAGAGAGAGGTGGGGGAGATAATCTCCCCCACAC
>JAZQMJ010000024.1:0-2826 GCA_045543435.1 Mailhella sp. | reverse complement strand
CATCCCCCAATCCCCAGAGCCTACGCCCCGGCAGATGCTGGCCCTCGCTTGCGGCCTGAACGCCGCCCTGCGCGGCGACTGCGCCAACACGGGCCTGCTCGAAGTCCCCGCAGGCGCGAGTTCCGCCGAGGTGCGGGACAGCCGATGCCGCGCCGGACGCCTCGCCCTGCTCATCCCGCTGGACTCGGAAGCCGCCGCCCTGCGCTGGCATCTCGCCGCCATGGGTCGCGGCTCCATGCGCTTCGGCTTCGCCAGCCCCGCCCCCGCGCCCTGCCGCTTCGGCTGGATGCTCGCCGGGGAAGGCGCGGCAGGCAAGGCCGGAGAAGGCGCGGCACTTCCTTGACCCCGCCGCAGGCACAGCGCGTTCTGATGGAAGATTTTCCAAGAATAACCACCTAATATCGCAGGAAAAAACTATGGGTGAATTCCAGCGCATCTATAAAACTGACCTCTCCGACCGCCAGCTCATGGCCTTCTGGAAGCTCGTGCAGGCCTCGGGGCGCGATCGCTCCATAGGCTTCGACCGCCCGGCCATGGACGGCCCGGCCTTCTGCCGCTTCCTGCGCCGCCCGGGCGTGCATCCGTGGCTCATCGCGTGGCGCGGCTCTCCCATGGCGCTGTACTGGCTCTCGGACTTCCAGGGCCGTTCCGCCCACATCCACTTCTGCATGCTCCCCTGCGGCACGCGCCGCGTGGAAGCACCTGCGGAAGCCGTGCCTCAGGCCGGGCGCAGGGGCGAAAGCCGCGAGGGGCGCGTTCGCCTGCCGCTGGGGCGCGCCGCCGCGCTCTTCGGCCTCGCCTCCGCGCTCTGGGGAGGGCAGGGCCGCGGCTTCGTGGTGGATACGCTCATCGGCATCACCCCGGCGTCCAACGCGCCGGCCCTTTCGCTCATGCGCTCGCTCGGCGGGCAGGAACACGGCAGTGTGCCCGGGCTCTGCTGGCTGTATGAGGCAAAAGTCAACGTTCCGGGCATACTCAGCACTTTCAGCCGCGAAGCCGTCCCCCAGAGGGCGGCCGCACTTTAGGAGGAACTATGGGAAGCGGTGGCGGATCGACCACAGTGCAGAAGGCAGACCCCTGGGAAGGCCAGCAGCCCTATCTCAAGGATGTGTTCAAACAGGCCAAGGAATTCTATGATTCCGGCGTGCTCTCGCCGGACTACTACCCCGGGCAGACTGTTGCCGCGCAGTCCCCGTGGACTCAGCAGGCCCTCGCCATGCAGGCCCGGCGCGCGCTTTCCGGCTCGGCTTCCGTGCAGGGCGCACAGCAGGCCATGGACGGCATAGTCTCCGGGCAGGGCCTTTCCGATAATGTCGGGCTGAGCGTTCTGGGCAATCTGGCGCAGGGCGACCCCAATGCCGGGAACGCCGGGCTCGCCGCCCTCGAGGCCATGAGCTCCGCCCAGAACCCGTGGATGGACCAGCTCTATCAGGACGCCAGCCGCGAGGTGCTTTCCGCGCTGGACGGCCCCTACAGCCGCGCGGGCCGCTACGGCTCGGGCGCACACGCCGCCGCCCAGGCCGACGCCGCCACGGATCTCGCCGCCACGATGTACGGCTCGGCCTATCAGCAGCAGATGCAGGCCGCCGCTCAGGCCGCCAGCGCCTACAACGCGGGGCTGGGGCATCAGGTGGGCGCGGCACAGGCCGCAGGCCAGCTCTACGGCGCGGGCGTGGGCCAGCAGATAGCCGCCGCCGGCATGGCGCAGGGGCTCGCCAACCAGGGCTATGTGGATGCCGCCGCGCTCTCCGAGGCCGGGGCGGCGCAGGACAGCTACGCCCAGCAGCTGCTCAACTCCAAGATAGCCCGCTGGAACAGCGAACAGCAGAAGGAGCTTTCCGCGCTGAACGCCTACAGCCAGCTCATCCAGGGCGACTACGGCTCCGTGAACACGACCTCCACCGAAGAGGGCGGCGGCAGCAAGCTGGGCGGCTTCTTTTCCGGCGCGGCCACAGGCGCGAGCGCGGGTGCGAGCATAGGCGGGCCGTGGGGCGCGCTCATCGGCGGCGTGGGCGGCGGCATCCTGGGACTGCTGTAAGGAGGGGATATGTCTGTTAAGGATTACAATATCGAGCCCGAGCTCAACGTGAGCATCTCGGGCATCAGCATCGCCGAGGGCTGTGCGCCTTCCGGCATCAACGACGCCCTGCGCCAGCTCATGGCCGACGTGAAGGAAGAGAGCGAGGCGCAGGCGCAGGCCGTGGGCGAGGCCGCGAGCGAGGCTTCCACCCAGCTTTCCTCGCTCGACAGCACCTTGCGCGCCTTCATCGCCGAGGAAGTGGCGAAGTATCTGCCGCTGGCCGGCGGCGTGATGACCGGCGGTGTGGAGTTCGACCGCGCGGACGGCCATATCTTCAAGCGCGACAGCGAAGGCCGCATGGTCATCCGCGGCGGCGCTGGCACACCCGATGCGGGCGCGTCCGTGTACCTCTACGGCGCTGACCACCCCGACGATCCGGGCCGACTGCTCCTGCAGTCCGTGGTCCCGGGCGGCGGCTACCTGTCGCTGGACCTCGACAAGGGCAAGGCCCTCATCGGCGAAAAAAACGTGGTCCGTTCCGTCAACGGCTTTGATGCGGACGGCCTCGGCGACGTGCAGATAAACGCTGTGAGCAGGGGCAATGTGTCCGCCAACACCTTGACGGCTCAGGGCGTGTACTTTGTCAACGGCGAAAACACGGCCCTTCCGAGCGGCACGAACGGATACATCGTCGTGGATTCGGTGGACGGGCTCGGCTTCGTTCGCCAGATATTCTACCGCGCAGGCACTGTGGGTTCCAACGACCACAACATCTACACGCGGCAGAGGGGCAGCGACGGGGCGTG
>JAZQMJ010000023.1:0-3933 GCA_045543435.1 Mailhella sp. | reverse complement strand
GGCGCCGGCCCTGCCGGCATCACTGCCGCGCTCTATCTTGCCCGTTCCGGTGTGAGCGTCGCTCTCGTGGAGAGCCCCGCTCCCGGCGGCCAGGTGCTGAGCACTGCCGAGATAGAAAACTATCCCGGCTTCCCCAAAGGCGTGAAGGGCTGGGAACTGGCGGACCTTTTCGACGCCCATCTGGCTGAATATCCTGTGGCACGCGTTCGCGGCGACGTGTCTTCCGTGGAAGCCGCCGAAGGCGGCCTCTACCGCATCGCCCTCGCTGAGGGAGAAGCCCTCGAGGCCAAGGCCATCGTGGTCTGCACCGGCGCGAAGCATCGCGATCTCGGCGCGCCCGGCGAAGACAGCTTCCGCGGCCGCGGCGTCTCCTACTGCGCCGTATGCGACGGCAACTTCTACCGCGGCCGCGACGTCGTGGTGGTGGGCGGCGGCAACTCCGCCCTGGAAGAAGCCCTGTACCTTTCCCGCATCGTGAACAAAGTCTATCTCGTGCATCGCCGTGACGCCTTCCGCGGCGCCAAGGTGTATGAGAACAAGATACGCGAAACGGAAAATATCGAGCTCGTCACCAAGAGCGTCATCGACGAGATCCGCGGCGGCAATGCCGGCATGGACTCCGTAGTCGTGCGCAACGTGGAAAGCGGCGACATCCGCGTCATCGAAGCCGAAGGCCTCTTCGTCTATGTGGGCATGGCTCCCGTGAGTTCCTTCCTGCCCTCTCAGGTCGAACGCGATGCCGCCGGCTTCATCGTCACCGATGCCGAAATGTGCACTTCCGCTCCCGGCATTTTCGCTGCCGGCGACGTACGCGCCAAACGCTGCCGTCAGGTAAGCAGCGCTGTGGGCGATGGTGCCACCGCTGCGACTGCAGCTCTGACTTATCTGGAGCACTGGAATGCGTAAACTGCTTCTCATGGGAGTGCTGACCTGCACTCTTTTCCTGAACGGCTGTGCCTTCATCGACGAATATTTCCTGCCCACTCCTCAGGACACCGTGCAGGAAATATTCGAAGCCGGCACCGATGCCATGAGCGACAAGAACTACGAGCAGGCCGCCGTCTACTTCAACCGCATCAAGGAAGAACATCCCTTCAGCCCCTACGCCCTCCGTGCCGAACTGGCGCTGGCCGATGCCCACTTCCTTAATGAGGAATACTGGATGGCCGTCGAAGCCTACCGCGACTTCGAGACCCTGCACCCCCGCAACGAAGCTATCCCCTACGTGCTCTACCAGCTCGGCGTCTCCCTGAGGAAGACCTACACTTCCATCGACCGTTCCGCCACGGAAGTGAAGGAAGCCATAGAATACTTCACCCGCCTGCATCAGGAATATCCCGACACGGAATACGGCCGCAAAGCCCCTGAGCAGGTCACGGAATGCCGCAAGACTCTTGCCCAGCGCGAGATCTACATCGCCAACGTGTTCTGGGGCATGGAGAACTACCAGGCCGCCTATACCCGCTTCCAGCATGTGGTGCAGACCTACCCTGACGCCACGGAAGAAGCAGAATACGCCCGTACCAAGGGCGAAGCCGCCTACCTGAAATTCCGCCAGACCGATGCCCAGGCCATGCGGGAAAAGCAGGAAGGCAGCTGGAAGGACTGGTTCAGCTGGCTGTAAAACACACATAAAAAAACGGTGCCGTGCGCACCGTTTTTTTTATTGCCGCACTGGACAAGCGCGGACGATATTCCTACTATTTCCGCACTGCACAAAGCAGTCATTATCGTAAGGAGAACTCATATGATCAAAAAAGCCCTTATGTCCGCTCTTGCTCTCGCCGCCGTCACCGGCATGACTTTCTCCGGCGCTGAAGCCAGAAGCATTTCCGAGATCAAGGCCAGCGGCAAGCTCCTCGTCGGCACCACCGGCGACTACAAGCCCATGAGCTACCTGAACAAGGAAACCGGCAAGTACGAAGGCTTCGATGCTGAAATGGCCGAATCCCTTGCCAAGGCCCTTGGCGTGAAGCTCGAATACGTGCCCACCATGTGGAAGACCCTTCAGGCCGACACCCTCGCCGGCAAGTTCGACGTCGCCATCTGCGGCATCACTGTCACCGACGCCCGCAAGGCCGTCATGGCCATGTCCGACGGCTACCTCACCTTCGGCAAGACCATCCTCTGCACCAAGAGCAAGGAAGCCCAGTTCAAGTCCCTCGACGACGTGAACCAGCCCTCCGTGCGCGTCATGTACAATCCCGGCGGCACCAACGAAAAGTTCGCCAAGGAATTCTGCACCAAGGCCCAGCTCACCATGCATGAACACAATGCCGAGATCCCCGGCCTGGTGGGTGAAGGCAAGGCCGACATCATGATCACCGAGACCATGGAAGCCCGCCGCTACGCCAAGGACAACCCCAAGGTCGCCGCTCCCCTCGTGGACAAGCCCTTCACTGAAAACCACTTCGGCGTGCTCATGCAGAAGGACTACCCCTGCCTGCTCAGCGCTGTGAACAAGTGGATGGCCTCCATCAAGGCCGACGGCACCATGGACAAGTGGGAAAACCAGTACATCAAGTAAGCTGTTTTCCGGCTGACCCGCCTATACTCAGAACGCCGATGCCCGACGCTTTTGCGTCAGACATCGGCGTTCTGCCATATCTGTGGACTGAGGGCTAGGCTTCTTCCTGAACCTTCGCCTCGTAGGCGGCACGGAGCTGGCCGCAGGCGGCTTCGATATCCTGCCCCTTGCTCTTGCGGACTATGGCCGTGATATCCTTGGCCCAGAGGGCCTTCTCGAAGCGCAGGAGTTCCTCAGGCGTAGGAGCCTGATACGGCGTGCCCGGGGTGGGATTGTAGGGGATGAGGTTCAGCTTGGCCTTCAGGCGGGAACAGATGCGGGCCAGCTGCTTGACGTGTTCCGGCTGGTCGTTGAGGCCGGCGATGACGAGATATTCCAGCGTGATGCGTTCACGCGTCTTGAGCGGATAGCTCTCAAGGGCGGAAATGAGGTCGTCCAGATGCCAGTGGGCGGCTCGGGGCATGAGCTGTTCGCGCAGGGCCTGATTGGGCGCATGCAGGGAAACGGCAAGGAAGGCGAGGCCGCTGTCGCCGAACTCGCGCATGCCCTTTTCTATGCCGCAGGTAGAGACAGTGATGCGGCGGGGCGAGAAGGCCAGCCCCTTGGGATGCTGGAGCGTGCGGAGAGAATCCATCACGCTGCCGAAATTGAGCAGGGGTTCGCCCATGCCCATATACACCAGATTGCGGATGATGGGATGCTCGGGGCGGGTATCGTTCACATAGCGGCGGGCCACCTGCACCTGGCCGAGTATCTCGCCCATGGTCATGTTGCGCTTGAAGCCGAGCTTGCCCGTACTGCAGAAGGAGCAGGCCATGGCACAGCCCACCTGGGTGGACACGCACTGCGTCATGCGCACGGAAAGGTCGTTGGGACGCTTGGGAGCTTCGCTGGGGATGAGCACAGTCTCGATGAGTTCGCCGTCGAAAAGCTCCAGCAGGAACTTGGTGGTGCCGTCCGAGCTGACGCGCACATCCGCGATGGAAGGCCAGCGGATGACGGCTTTCTCTTCCAGCTTGGCGCGGTCGGCCTGGGAAAGGTCAGTCATGCCCTCGAAGCCGGAAACGTTCTTGGCCCATATCCACTGCCATATCTGGCCGGCGCGGAATTTCTTGAAGCCCAGCTCTTCCACGGCGAAGCGTTCCAGCTCGGCGTAGGGCAGATCACAAAGATTTATCTTTTCGCTCTTCATCACAGCTCGGTCTCCAGTTCAGCACCGAAATATTTCTCAAGGACGGAGTTCAGGGTCTCCCAGTCCGTACATTTCACGATCTCCTGCCGCAGAGCCCTTGCTCCGTCCATGCTCTTGACGTAGCGCGGCACGAAGGTCCTCATCTTCAGCAGGGCCAGATGAGGCGACCAGCGCCGGGCCAGCTGGGCATGGCGAAGTCGGAGGCCAAGCGGTC
>JAZQMJ010000022.1:0-2162 GCA_045543435.1 Mailhella sp. | reverse complement strand
GCACTCGCAAGGGCGGCCGCCTTGAAGCCTTTCGCGCCAGAAATCTCCTCTTCCTTCTTCTCCTCTTCTCCCCTCCGGCAGTGCGCGCCGCTTCGGGCCGCGCTCCAGCCCCGGGGGATGCGGGGAAGGGGCGCGGCCTCGCACGCCTCCCCCCTTTCCCCTTTCTTCCTACTTTCCTGCACGCGGCATGCCGCACATCTTCTCCTCTCTGCACCAGATGCGGTGCTGTTTCATGGCGGCGAGGAAGCGGGCCATGGCGGCAGGCGTCTCCTTCTCAAGGATGAGGCCGAGGTCGCCGCTCTCGGGCAGGCCGGAAGCGAGCAGCATGGCGCTGGCCTCGCCGGGCAGGGCTATGGGCTTGAGGTGCCGGAAGGCTTCCCACAGGTAATGCCGCGTGCGTCCGTTCTGCGAGAGCGTTTCGAGGCTCTTGGTGCCTTCAGGCACGGCCACGGCGTCGAAGAGCACCGAGGGCTCGCCCGCAATGGTGCCGTTCACCTTGAGCCTGCCGCCCTGCTTCGTCTCCACGCATCCCATATGCGGGGCGAGGAGCGCGCAGTGTACGCCATGCTCGGAAAGGGCCTGGCGCATGGCCTGCACCGAGTGCTCGCACACGCCGTCGGAGCAGAGCAGGGCCACGCGGCGGCCTTTGAGCATCTGCTCGCCCGTGGCGTAGAGGCTGAGGGCCGGGTCGCTGTGCAGGCCCTTCACCGGGCCGGGCAGTTCGCGCTTGAGCTGATGTTCGGTGAGGCTGAGGCCGAGGGCTTCGGCCACGCTCCGGGCAAGGCCGGTGTCGATGCGGGTGAGCAGGTCCACCACGCGCTCGCGGATATAGCACCGCGCCACCTTGGAAAGCTCGAAGGCGAAGGCCGCCGCGAGGTGCTTCTTCTCCGGCTCGGTGAGGCTCAGCCAGAAGAAGCGCGGCTGGGTGTAATAGTCCGCGAAGCTCGGCGAACGCAGGCGGGCGCGCACGGGCTCCATGCGCGAGTCGCGCGCCACGCTGTGGAAGCCGCCGCCGTGGGGCGCGGGAGCGGTCTCGCGAGGCCAGTTGCTGCTGATGCTGTTCGGCTCGTAGTTCGCGCCGCAGTCTATCTGCTGGCGGCAGAAGCCCGCCCTCTGGTGACTGCGCACAGGCACGAGCGGGCGGTTGACGGGCAGTTCGTTGAAGTTCGCCGTGCCGAGGCGGTGGCGCTGGGTGTCCACATAGGAGAAGGTGCGGCCGTGCAGGAGCGGGTCGTCCGAGAAGTCTATGCCCGGCACGAGGTTGGCGGGGCAGAAGGCGGCCTGCTCGGTCTCGGCGAAGAAATCGTCGGGGTTGCGGTCCAGCACCATGCGGCCGATGATGCGCACAGGAACGAGGGCCTCGGGGATGAGCTTGGTCGGGTCCATGATGTCGAAGCCGAAGGCGTGCTCGTCCTTTTCCTCCACTATCTGCACGCCGAGCTCGTACTCGGGGTAGTCGCCGGCCTCGATGGCCTGCCAGAGGTCGCGGCGGTGGAAGTCCGGGTCGCGCCCGGTGATGAGCTGGGCTTCGTCCCAGACCAGCGAGGCCTTGCCGTACACGGGCTTCCAGTGGAAGCGCACGAAGCAGGATTCGCCCCTGGCGTTCACCATGCGGAAGGTGTGTATGCCGAAGCCTTCCATGGTGCGGTAGGAGCGCGGGATGCCGCGGTCGCTCATGGCCCACATGACGTTGTGGAGCGTTTCGGGCTGGAGCGAAACGTAGTCCCAGAACGTGTCGTGCGCGCTCTGGCCCTGCGGCATCTCGCAGTGGGGCTCGGGCTTCACGGCATGCACGAAGTCCGGGAATTTCAGCGGATCCTGGATGAAGAACACGGGGGTGTCGTTGCCCACGAGGTCGAAATTGCCCTCGGAGGTGTAGAATTTCACCGCAAAGCCGCGGATGTCGCGCACGGTGTCGGCAGAGCCGCGCGCGCCCTGCACTGTGGAGAAGCGCACGAAAACGGGCGTCTTCACGGCCGGGTCGCAGAGGAAGGCCGCCTTGGTGAAGGCCGCGCAGGATTCGTACACCCGGAAGTGCCCGTACGCGCCCGAGCCGCGGGCGTGCACCACGCGTTCCGGGATGCGTTCGCGGTCGAAGTGGCCGAGCTTGTCGATGAAGTGGAAGTCCTCAAGGAAGTCGGAGGCCAAGCGGTCTTAGGAAG
>JAZQMJ010000021.1:0-4486 GCA_045543435.1 Mailhella sp. | reverse complement strand
CCGATGCCGTGTTCGCCGGACAGGGTGCCGCCGAGCTTGAGGGCCACGTCGAAGATTTCGTCGACAGCGGCTTCAACGCGGGCGAATTCTTCCTTATCACGCTTGTCGCAGAGGATGGTGGGATGCAGGTTGCCGTCGCCGGCATGACCGAAGGTACCCATCATGAGGTTGTACTTCTTGGCGATCTCGTCGAGCTTGGCGAGCATGGTCGGGATCTGGGAGCGAGGCACGGTGGCGTCTTCGAGCACGCAGGTGGGACGGGCGCGGGCAAGGGCGGGCAGAGCCATGCGGCGAGCGGTCCAGAGCTTGTTCTTTTCTTCAGCGGAGCCGGGAACGTGAACGGCGGTAGCGCCGCACTTCTTGAGCACTTCTTCCACGCGGGCGGCGTCGTCGGCGACCTGAGCGGGGTGACCGTCCACTTCGATGAGCAGCATGGCGGCGGCGTCAACGGGCAGGCCGCACTTCTGGTCGGCTTCGACCACCTTCAGGGTGTTCTGGTCGAGCAGTTCGAGGGTGCAGGGCAGAACGTGAGCGGCGATGATGCCGGCCACGGCGTTACCGGCGTCCTGCACGTTGGCGAATTCGGCGGTAAGAGCCTTGGAGGCCTTGGGCGGAGGAACGAGCTTGAGGATAGCCTTGCTGATGACGCCCATGCAGCCTTCGGAAGCCACCATGAGGCCGGCGAGGTTGAAGCCGGTGACGCACTTCACGGTACGGGAGCCGGTCTTCACGAGGTTGCCCTTGTAGTCATAGAACTCGAGGCCCATGACGTAGTCCTTGGTGACGCCGTACTTCAGGCCGCGCAGACCACCGGCGTTCTCGGCGATGTTGCCGGCGATGGTGGACACGGACATGGAGCCGGGATCCGGAGGATAGAAGAGGCCCTTGGCTTCCACGGCGGCGGCGAACTGGGCGGTGACGACACCAGGTTCGACCACGGCATAGAGATCTTCGGTGTTGATCTCAAGGATGCGGTTCAGGGAGTTGGTGAGGATGACGACGCTGTTTTCAACGTCCGGCACAGTGCCGCCGGAAAGGTTGGAACCAGCACCGCGGACGGTGATGGCCAGACCGGCTTCGTAGCAGAGGCGGATGATGTCGCCGAGCTGTTCGGTCTGGGTGGGACGGACAACGAGGCCGGGAGCCTTGGAGGGCAGCACGGCACCGTCATAGGAATAGCTGGCGCAGTCGGCTTCAGAAGTGAAGACGTTTTCGGCGCCGAGCAGGGCTTCCAGGTCTTTGATTAAGGTAGGACTGATCATAGTTTCCCCTCCCCGGAGAATAAAACGGTGGAAGATTACATATACACTTTTACCCTACTAATATAGAGGGAAAACCGCAATCTAAGCAAGGGGTTTTTGGCGGATAAGGAGGCTTGGGCGTCTAATTCTTTTTTTCGCAAGAAAATCTGAGCGTTTATACTTTATAATATGTTGAAATCATATGAGAACTGGAAAATGAGAAAAGAGGTGGAATTTCTGAAAAGAACTCCTTCCGCAGGCTTCGGGAGGCCGGAAAAGCACCGCGAAAATCCAAAATCCTGACGTTCTCAGGCCAAACGTTTTTTTTCTTGCCTGCGGCCTGTATGTTAGGATGTCATAAAATAGATACTGACTGTTTAAACAAACAGTCACAGGTGAATAATTTCCCATGTATGAAGCTTTTTTTACTGCAACCATGGAACAGCATGGGCTGGATTCGCTTCAATGCCAGACTTGCAATATAGAAGAAGGCCTGCCTTCCTGGGAAAGCAGGCCTTCTCTGGTAAAAAGCAGGCGAGGGATGTGCTACTGCATTCTAAAAGAGGTTCTTCCTAGATGCGCAGGCTGTCGCGGATATCTTCGAGGCGGTTCTTCGCAAAAAGAAGATAGGAGATGATGAGTTCTCCGGAGTTGAAGGAAGAGGTGATGTAGAGCGGATCGTAATTGCAGATCAGGTCCATGTAGCGCATGGCTTCGGCCATGTTCTGCTCGTTGCCCTTGTCGCGGATCTCGGGATAGAGGTCGTACATGGCCTTCAGATAATCGCGAACGACGAGGACGACGCCCTGAGCTTCATAGATGCGGTTGTCGAGGGTGTAGTAGGGCAGGTCCTGGCTGTTGTTGAGCAGGCCGAGGGCGTAGCCGAACACGGTCTCGCCGAGGATGAGGTTGAAGGCGGAGTAGATGTCGTCGGTGCGGCAGTTGTACACGGCCTTGCCCGCGAGCAGGTCCTTCTTGTACTTGTCGGCCAGCTTCAGAGCCTTGGCGTAGGAACCTTCGGCCGAGGGGATGAACAGGTAGCCCCAGCGCTGGGGGCTGATGGCGATATTGTTCAGGCGGGCGGCGTAGAGGTCGCTGTTTTCACGCTCGTTGCTGCCGAGCTTGGCGATGACCGTGGAGTAATGGTCGAAGAGCATCTTGGTGGCGACATAGGTGCCGTACTGGCGGTAGGCGCGGTTGTCGATGAGCCAGCGGTTGAAGAGCATGTCGTTGGCGGTCCAGCCGAGAGGGGAATCCAGCTCATATTCGAGGCGATGCGTGAGCGAGGAGAGCAGGGCGGCGCCCTTTTCCGCTTCGGACGCCGTGGCCTTCGCCTCCACCTGATGGACCTGGAACTTGGCGGGGTCGAAGGAGGAGTACAGCTTCTGCGCTCCCCAGAAGGTGAGCAGTATGCCGATGAAGAGAACGACCTGGACGGCCAGAGTGCGGGCAACGATGATGAAATGCTTTTTTTCGGGATGGATCATGGAGACTCCTGAAAACGTTTTTTATGGCGTGCCCCTTTCTTACCGCGTATCCTGCTCTGCATCGACAGGGAGGAGGGTTCGCGGCAACGTCATGCTGAACGCCGTCCTGCGCCGCTTGCGGAGCTGGACGGCGTTCAGAAATGGGGGTGCAGGGGAATCATTCCCCTGCCGGGGGAGCGGGGGGCAGAGCCCCCGCATCTCATAGATAATCATTCTTTTCCCGCTGTCTACAGCACGCGGCAGCCGTCTTCCGTGATGACGGCCATATGTTCCCAGCGTGCTCCGCCCCAGCCGGGGAAGTAGAGGCCGGGCTCGATGGTGACGATATTGCCGGGCACGAGGGGCTCGGCGGCTCGGGGGCTGAGGCGCGGGCCTTCGTGCGTTTCGAGCCCCACGCCGTGGCCGAGGCCGTGGGTGAAGTACCTGTCCATGCCGCAGGAGGCGAAATAGTCCACGGCGACTTTGTGGACATCGCGTCCGGAGATGCCGGGGCGCAGGGCGGCGATGGCGCGGCGCTGGGCTTCCTGCACGCGTTCCAGCATCTCGGTGAAGCGCGGTTCGGGGCGTTCGCCTATCCAGTAGGTGCGCGTCATATCGGAGCAGTAGCGGCCGAGGCGGCATCCTTCGTCCACGAGCACCATGCAGTTCTCGGTGAACACGGCGGGCTGGTCCGGGGCGTAGTGCGGAAGGGCGGCATTGGCGTCCTTGGCGACGATGGAGGGGAAGGCCAGTTCCGAAGCGCCGTTCTCGCGGTAGAACTTTTCGATGGCCCAGGCCACGGAGCCTTCATCGTTCCCCGGCACGAGTATGGAGGGGAGCCATTCCAGCATCTTGTGGTTCAGGGCCACCGAGGCTTCGATGAGGCGTATCTCGTCGGCGTCCTTGACGGCGCGGAGCTTCTCCACGAGGCCGTCGGCGGCTTCGAGCGTGAGGCCGGGTTCGAGGCGCTGGGTATAGCCCCACGAGAGGTGTTCGGCCTCGAAGCCGATGGGCTGGGTGCGGAACAGGCCCTTGAGCAGGCCGTTCAGGGCTTCGGAGGACGAGCCCTTGTAAATGAAGACGCGTTCGGCAGGCCAGAGCTGGCAGGCGGCTTCCTCGTAGCGGGAGTCGGTGCAGAGCCAGTCCCTGCCGTCTGCCGTGATGATGAGGCAGCCGGAGCTTTCGTTGCACTGGCAGTCGTGCAGTTCGAAGCCGGAGAGGTAGAAGCGGTTGGCGGGCTGGCTGACCAGCAGGGCGGCCAGGCCTTTTTCATGGAGGAGGCGGCGCAGGGATCCGCGGCGAGCCTCGAAGGTCTCCTTGTTCATATTCACCTCAGAAAGGAAGCGCCCTTCGGAAAGGGCGCGTCAAGGGTAAGGGGGAGTGCTAGCGTCTGCCGCCGAACAGGCTGCCCAGCACGCCGCGGATGAGGGTCTTGCCTATCTCGCGGCCTATGGTGTTGGTGATGGAGCGGGTGGCCGTCTTGGTGGCCGCGCCCATGAGGTCGCCCCACAGGCCCTGTTCCTGCTTTTCACGCTGGCGGGCTTCCTTCTCGCGCAGGCGGGCCTCGCGGGCTTCGGCGCGGGCAAGGCGTTCAGCTTCGAGCCGGGCCTTGCGCATGGCGTTCTCTTCCTTGAGGCGGGCGGCGGCAGAGGCGGCCTCGGCCTCTTCGAGCTGGCGCTGTTCGGTATGTGCGGCCAGCATCTCGTAGGCGGATTCGCGGTCCAGTTCCTGCCCGTACAGCCTCTGCATGGGAGACTTCTGGATGATGGCCTGACGTTC
>JAZQMJ010000020.1:0-3871 GCA_045543435.1 Mailhella sp. | reverse complement strand
CACGATGATGTCCGCCCCGGCCTCGAAAGCCCACGCGGCCTGCGCCTTCTGGTTCTCGTTGGGCTGGGGCTTGTACTCGTCGCCCCAGTGCAGGCAGGCCACCACGCAGTCCGCGCCCTTCATGCGGAGCTCGCGGATGGAAGACTCGAGGAAGGCCTTCGAGATGAAGTTCGCCTCCACCACGCCCTCGCCTCTGGGCGGTTCGCCGTTCACTCCGTAGGAGGCGTTGACTATGCCCACGCGCAGGCCGTCCAGATCGAGGATGAGCGGCGGCGTCACCGAAAGCCCGGCCAGACGGAAGCCCTGCCCGCTCAGGAACTCAGCCGTGCGCCGTGCGCCGGAAGAGCCGCGGTCGAAGGTGTGGTTGTTCGAGAGCGTCAGCGTATCGAAGCCCGCCTCGCGCAGGGTGCGGGCAAGGGAATCCGGAGAGTTGAAGGCCGGGTAGCCGGTATGCTTCCTCTCCCTGCCGCCGAGAACAGTCTCGAGGTTGCCGATGACGGCGTCGCCCTTGAGGAAGGGCTTCGCCAGCTCGAACTGGTAGTCGAAATCCCAGACGGCCTCCCCTTTCAGCTTGGCGGCGGCGAGCTGGGTGTCATGCACCATGATGTCGCCGGTGAAGACGAGGCGCACCGGGCGGGCGCAGGCATCCTGCGGCAGGAGCGGGAGCAGGAACAGGGACAGCGTGACGAGCAGGCGTTTCAGCATGAGACCTCCTGAAGATATCTCCATGTTCAGCACAAAAAAATCCCGCCGTCCAGAGGAAAGCGGGATATGGGAAGCAGTATGCGGGAAGCTTACGGACAGCTGATGACGCCTTCGGACCAGAGGCAGCCTCCGCAGGCCGGGGCCGGGCTGCCGAAGCAGTCCGTGAGGCCTTCTTCCCAGTATTCGCAGAGACTGCAGCGGAAGCAGTAGGAGAACTCGAAGTTCTTCACGCGGCGGCGCAGGCCGGCGTAGTCCTCGCTGTTCCAGATGTCGTCGAGGCGCATGGCGTTCACGTTGCCGTAGGAGTGCCGGTGTATGAGTCTGGTCTTGCCGCGCAGATAGACCACGCCGTTCCTGAGGAGCGGCATGCAGGGGCTGACCTCGCCGTCGAACTTCACGAAGCAGTGGCCTTCGTTGATGAAGCGGCAGGAACGGGAATCGCGGAGCACCTTCTGCCCGGAAAGATAGACGTTGCACATGGAGTTGGAAAGCAGGCCGCTCAGGCCGTCCCGCGCGCCGGGGTGATCCCAGTTCATGAGGGGCAGGTGTATCTGCGGGGAAGTGTCCATAGGGGCGTCGTCGCCGAGGCCCCAGTCCACCACATGGTCGCAGAGCATCTCCGAAGCGGTGTGCTCGTCCGTGGGGATGACGTTGGAAACATTCACCTCGTTCACCATATGCCAGGTGGCGAAATAGGGGAGCTTGGCCAGCTCGTGGGCGTTGCTCTTCATAGCCACGAAGGCGAGGCCGAGCCGCACCTTGCGCTTCAGGCGTATGCGCAGGCGGTTGAATTCCTCGATGTGGCGCTTCACCAGCGTGAACTTGCTGTTCTGGCGTATGCGCTCGTAGGAGCCTTCCTCAAGGGAGTCGATAGAGAGCCAGAGCATGTCCAGCCCGGCGTCGAGCAGGGCCGCGGAACGCTCCTCGGTGAGCAGAGTGCCGTTGGAGAGCAGTTCCACGCTCTTGCCGCGCGCCTTGGCCTCGCGCACCATGTCGAGGATGTCCGCGTGGGCCAGCGGTTCGCCCATGCCGCCGAAGAAAACAGTCTCCACGCTGGCGGGCATGGTGTCCATGGCGCGCTGGAAGGTCTCCATGCTCATGTCGCCTATGGCTTCGTCGCGCCAGCTGTTGCGGAAGCACATGCTGCACTGCAGGTTGCAGCGGGCGGTGGGTTCTATGTACAGTCGTTTCATGCTGTCGTCAGACATGGCTTCCTCTTTGCTGTGGATGTGTATTCGGTAAAGCTATCAGAAATTCCGGCATCTTATCAACAGAAAACCGAGCGTCTCTCTAAGGGTGGCCTGCTATGGCCTTTTCCCGGCGAATGGCGTATCAAGGAGGTAGTCCTGCCCACCATCTGCCTTATCTGGAAAAGCATGTCCAACAGCCTCACCCGTCAGGATCTCGACGCCCTCACCCTGCGCTGGGAGCAGTGGGAAGCCGAAGCCACCACCACTTCCCGCCGCATCGTGCGTGCGCGCCTCCATCTGCTCTTCCTGCTCTTCCGCTTCGGCGGCCTGCGCCTCGGCGAAGCCCTCGAGCTCAACGCCAAGGCCGCGGTGGACGTCGTCACCTGCATGGTGCATGTGCCCGGGGCCAGCGCGCGCGACGTGCTCCTGCCCATGGGCTGCATGCGCAGCATACGCCGCATACTCAGCCTGCCCGAAGCCGAAGAGATGGGCGCGGAATTCCTGCGCTTCGACCAGGGCTTCGTGCGCCGCAAATTCTACGAGGTGGCCAAGCCGCTGGGGCTGGACAGCGCGCTCGTAGGCCCGCGCGCCCTGCGCTATGCCCGCGGCCTCGAGCTCCTCGAACTGCATGTGCCCTTCAATCTCGTGCAGAAATTCCTCGGGCAGGAAAAAAGCTCGCAGATAGCCGCCTTCCTCGACTTCGCAGGCGGCAGGGCCAGGACGCTCATCAGCGGCACTTCCCCCGGCGGCGACAGCAAGGACTGCCGCAATTCCATGCTCGGCACAGTCACCGGCATCGAGGTCGGCATGCGTTCGGTGCGCGTGGAAGTCACATCCTTTTCGGACATACGCCTCATCGCCCTGTGTTCCCACAAGGAATTCAGCAGGATGGACCTGCACCTGCACCAGGTGGTCACAGCCTTCATCGACCCGGACCAGATCATCGTCGCACCCGAATCCCATTCCGGAGGCTTCAGCAACCGCCTCAGCGGCCCGGTGGAAGAACTGCACCGCGAACTGGTGGAGACGTTCATCGGCGTCGGCCTTGCGGACGGCACCAAGATCTATTCCCATCAGGAGACGGACGTGCTCGACCGCATGCGCCTCTACGAGGGCAGGAAGGTATGGCTCTTCTTCCCGGCGCGCGCCGTGACGCTCTCGGCGCGCTGACGCCCGCAAGTTAGACTTCTAAAATTCGAATCGTTCCAGCTCCGGCACGGAACAGTCGAGGTGCAGGAGCGCGGAGTCGCGCACTTCGCCCTGCGCCAGCGCCCGCACGAGGAGCGAAGCCATGAGGCAGGCCACGCCAGCCGCCGAAGAGACGACGGTGTCCGGCGACGCGCTGAACGCCTCGTCCCCCTCCTTCGCATCAGGCCACATGGCCGCCAGCCTTCTCCCGCCGGCCGCCTCGATGAAGGCGAAGCCCTCCTCGCGGTTCACCGAACCATGCACGAAGGGCAGGCCGGCCTTCGCGGCGGCTCCTTCCAGCATGACTTTCCTGGGCACGGAATCCAGCCCGTCCGCCACGGCAGTGCATCCCGCCATGAGGGCGGGGAGATTCTCCTCGTCCACGGCCACGGCATGGGCCTGCACGTCGAGGTACGAGGCCATGCCCAGCAGGGACTCCCGGCACACCTCGGCCTTGGGACGGCCCAGCGTGCCTTCGGTGCAGAACATCTGGCGGTTCAGGTTGCTCTCGTCGAAGACGTCCGGGTCGCAGAGGACGAAAGCCCCCACGCCGGAACGCGCAAGGAGCGCCGCCACATGGCCGCCAAGCCCGCCGCACCCGGCGATGAACACGCGGGCGCGCGCAGACGGTATTACCGCCTGACGGATGCGGGCCGGCAGATGTATGAAGAGAATCAGGGAGATTGGCGCAAGTATCGCGCTGTGATCTCCGGACTTTTTGGAATGGAGGAGTGCTGATGAATAAGCGGATTCGCAGCATGATCCACGAAATCTTTTCCGAGATGAAG
>JAZQMJ010000019.1:0-3297 GCA_045543435.1 Mailhella sp. | reverse complement strand
GTATATGCGGGGCTCTGCCCCGCGCCCCGGCAGGGGAATGATTCCCCTGCACCCTCATTTGTGGAACACAGCATCTGCATTGAAAAAACTTCTGCATAGCTCATAACGCGAGGGTCAGCCGACTGAAAGATGGTCCGTGGGAAGGCCCCCGCAATTATGGGGGTGTGGGGGAGATTATCTCCCCCACTCTCTTTCTTTATTCACCGGCCTTGGCGGCTTCGTAAGCGGCCACGACCTTATCGACCACGGGCTGGGGAGCTTCTTCGTAGTGGTCGAATTCCATGGTGAAGGTGCCCTGGCCGCCGGTCATGGAGCGGAGGTCGGGGGCGTAGCGGAGCACTTCGCTCATGGGCACATAGACCTTGAGTTCAGTGAGGCCGCCCTGGGAGTCGGAACCGAGCACCTTGCCGCGGCGGGAGGAAAGGTCGCCGATGACGTCGCCCATGTATTCGTCCGGGATGGTCACGGTCATCTGCACGACGGGTTCGAGCAGGATGGTCTTCAGCTGGGCCATAGCGGCCTTGAAGGCGATGGAGCCGGCCATCTTGAAGGCCATTTCGGAAGAGTCCACGGTGTGGTAGGAGCCGTCGTACACGCGGACCTTGAAGTCCACCACGGGGCAGCCGGCGAGGTAGCCGCGAGCGGCGCTTTCCTGGATGCCCTTGTCGATGGCGGGGATGTACTGGCGGGGGATGACGCCGCCGACGATGCCGTCTTCGAACTGGTAGCCGGTGCCGCGGGGCAGGCCTTCCATTTCGATCCAGCAGTCGCCGAACTGGCCACGGCCGCCGGACTGCTTCTTATGACGGCCCTGCACCTGCACCTTGCCGCGCACGGTTTCGCGGTAGGGGATCTTGGGTTCCTTCAGTTCGATCTCGACCTTGGAGCGGCGGCGGGCCTTTTCCACGGAGATCTCGATGTGCATCTGGCCCATGCCGGAGATGAGCACGTCGCCGGTCTCTTCATCGCGGCTGAGCTTGAGGGTGATGTCTTCGTCGAGGAGCTTCTGCACAGCGGCGAACACCTTGTCTTCGTCGCCCTTCTGCTTAGGAGCGAGAGCGAAGGAGATGAGCTGAGCGGGCAGAGTGGGAAGTTCGGCTTCGAAGGAGGACTTCTCTTCACCGAGGGTGTCGCCGGTGCGGGTGGACTTCAGCTTGGCAACGCCAACGATAGCGCCGGGGCCGAGCACGTCCTTGCAGGGAGTCTGGTTCTTGCCGTTCACATAGATGAGAGAACCGAGGCGTTCCATTTCGCCGGAACGCATGTTCTTCAGGGTGGTGTCGGAAGAAATGGTGCCGGAGAGCACGCGGATCATGTTCACCTGGCCGGAGAAGGCGTCGTTCATGGAACGGAACACGAGGCAGGTGGCGGGGCCTTCAGCGTCGGCGGCGAGTTCAGAGGCGTCCTTGCCGAGAGCGGCGGGACGGTCGGCAGGAGAAGGCATGAGGGCGTTGATCTCGTTGAGCAGACGGCGGCCGCCGGTGTTGTTCATGGCGGAGGCCACGAGCACGGGCACGATCTCGCCGGAGACCACACCCTTGCGGAGACCGAGGGCGATCTCTTCAGCAGTCAGAGTACCTTCTTCGAGGTAGCTGTTCATCAGGTCTTCGTCGGAAGAGGCGATGTTTTCAACGGAGGTGTCGCGGAGCAGGATGGCTTCGTCTTCGAGCTCGGCGGGGATGGCCATCTCGGTGGTGGCGCCGTTTTCACCGAAACGGAGAGCCTTGCCGGCGAAGATGTCCACAACGCCCACGAACTGTTCGTTCTCGATGATGGGCAGGTAGAAGACGACGGGGCGAACGCCGAGCTGCTGGGTAAGGCTGTTCAGGGCGCCGTCGAAGTCAGCGCGTTCGCGGTCCATCTTGGTGACCACGGCGATGACGGGAAGGCCGGCGGCCTTCACGCTCTTCCACACGCGGCGCATCTGGGGACGCACGCCGTCAACGGCGTCGACCACGACCACGGCGCTGTCGGCAGCAGAGAGGAGCCAGTCGATATCGCCGGAGAAGTTGGGGTCGCCGGGGATGTCGATGAGGTTGTGATGGAAGCCCTGCCAGTCGAAGGAGGCGAAACCGGGCTGCACGGAGCCGCGGCGCTTGATTTCTTCAGGTTCGTAGTCCAGAGCCGTGGTGCCCTCTTCCATGGCGCCAAGGCGGTTAATGATACCGGCCTGGAAAAGAAGCATTTCAGCAAGAGAGGTCTTGCCGCAGCCGCCGGTGCCCACAAGGGCGTAGGTACGCTGTTTTTCGATGGACATACGAATCTCCACTTGATTGAATTTATGAATAAGGTTCAGAAGAGGCCGAGCCTCTCCACTGGGTCAATGGCAATCACCACATTTCATAAGAAGCGCCGGCAGTTTCTGTCAAGCACATACGGAGATTTTTGCCGGAAAAAAAAGAACATTTCCGCATCTCAGGCATAAAAAGATGACTTTAGGAGCATCTTCCATTACCATGCCCCGGCAGGCAGGGGAAAGGATTCCGCTCGTACCCGGCCTTCTGCACATCAATGCATTGGAGCCTCAACATGGATATTTCTGCACATCAGTTCGTTATCATAGGCGGCGGCCTTGCCGGCTGTGAATGCGCCCTCGCGCTGGCCCGTGCCGGCCTGCCCAGCACCCTTTACGAGCAGAAGCCCGAAGCCTTCTCGCCCGCACACGTCAGCGAAGGGCTCGGCGAACTGGTCTGCTCCAACTCCTTCCGCTCCAACGACGTGCAGGGCTCCGGCGTAGGCCTGCTCAAGCAGGAGATGCGCGAACTCGGAAGCGAAGTCATGGCCATCGCCGAGACCTGCTCCGTGCCCGCAGGCAAGGCCCTTGCCGTTGACCGCGAGATCTTCAGCCAGCGCCTCACCCAGCGTATCGAGGAAGAACCCCTCATCACGCTGGTGCGCCGCCAGATAGCCAGCCTCGACGATCCGGCCCTCGAAGGCAAGACTGTCATCCTCGCGGCCGGCCCTCTCGTCTCCGAGAACCTTGCCGCCTCCCTTGCCGAAGCCATCTCTGCCGACGGCGGCCCTTCCCGCCTCTACTTCTACGACGCCATCGCGCCCATCGTGCGCGCCGACTCCGTGGACATGAGCATAGCCTTCCGCGGTTCCCGCTACGGCAACGACGCTCCCCCGCCCTACTCCGACGACGCCCCCATGCTCGACAAACCCATGGAGACCATGACCGCCCCCTCGGACGGCGACGGCGACTATCTCATCTGCCCCATGACCCGCGCCGAGTACGAGGCCTTCTACAAGGCCCTGCTCGAAGCCGAGCGCGTGCCCAAGTCGGAGGCCAAGCGG
>JAZQMJ010000018.1:0-2920 GCA_045543435.1 Mailhella sp. | reverse complement strand
TTGATGCCGTGCTTCTCGACCGGGACCTTGAACATTTGCGAAGCCGAGCTGCAGTAAATGTCGCCGCCCTTGGCGAATACCTCCTGGCGCCATTTCTCGCCCGCCATCCATGCGATGACGCGCGCCTCTATGGCTGCGTAGTCACTCACCAGGAAGGTGTGGCCAGGCTTGGCCACGAAGGCCGTGCGGATGAGCTGGCTGAGCACGTCCGGCACGCTGTCATATAACAGCTCCAGCGTCTCCAGATCGCGGCTTCTCACCAGTTCCCGCACCTGGGCGATGTTGTCCAGGTGGTTCTGCGGTAGGTTCTGCACCTGCACCAGGCGGCCGGCCCAGCGGCCGGTTCTGCCTGCGCCATAATACTGCAGAAGCCCTCGGACGCGGTGGTCCTTGCCGACTGCTGAGGTCATCGCCTCGTACTTCTTGGTGCTGGTCTTCCCGAGCAGCTGCCGGAGCTCCAGCACCCGCTTGGTGGTTGGGTCGATGGCTTCCTTTTTCAGGTCCACCAGCGCCGCCTTGTTCAGGCTTTCACATTCCAGGCCGACGACGGCCAGCCAGTCCTTGAGCTGGGCCACGCTGTTCGGGTTCTCCAGTCCGGTCAGCTGTCGCATCTCTGCGGAGTGTTCCGTCGTGAAGGCCTCGTCCACGTCGATGGCCGCCTGGGCCAGTTCCGTGTCCACCAGCACGCCCCGCTCGTTTATGCGGGTATCTAAGCACCACACCCGGCGCTCGAAGTCCGTCACCGGGAAGTCCTGCAGCCTGCGGTATATCTGCCGCATGGCTTCCACGTCGCGGATGTTGTACTCACCGAAGCGCTGCCACTTGTCCGGGGCGTGCTCCGGTAGGTTCCGGGTGCGTCCGCCGTTCGCGATGGTAGGCTTGCACGGTTTACAGAAGTAGTTAATCAGCGTCGTGCCTTCCTTGATTTTCTGGTACTCGATCTGCAGCGCAGCGCCGGCAGCGTCCAGGCTCATCGGCAGGCCGTTCATGGCGGCCAGCACCATGGTGTCGGTCCATTCCTCCGGAGGGAGGTAGTACCCCGCGTGTTTGCCCAGGGCCGTGCGCTCGAAGGCGTTGTTGTGTGCTATCTTTAGGGTGTCAGGGTCGAGCAGCCCGGCGATGACGTCCGCCATCTCGTCCCAGACGGCGTCGTATTTGTCGTCGGTCACTTCGCTCACCAGGTCGATGAGCCTCACCGGTTCGTCGTTCCAGGCATACGCGACCAGCAGCACCTCGAAGTCGGGGCTTTCAATATAGGGATATAGCCCCGCCTTCTTAATGTCCACGCTGCTGAATGTCTCAATGTCAAGAAAGAGCTCGCGCTGCTTACATCCAGTCATCCGGCACCCCAGCGGCTGCGGTTGCGTCCTGGAAGTCGTCGTCGAAGTCGTTCGCACTGCCTACAGTGCCAAACGGTTCACCGTCGTGCAGCTTCTGGATGGAAAGAAGTCCGGCGCTGATGCCCTTCTTGCCGTTGCTGTTGTAGCCGTAGAAGTTAATGGCTGCGCGGCCATAGCATCCGCTGTATACCTCAGCCGGGTCGGTGATTTCGTTGCGGAACGCGTCCACGATGACCGGCTTCTGCTTGCTGCTTACCGTGATAACATAACAGCCCTTGCACTCCTCACCATACGGGTCGCCACTCTCACGAACTCCGTCGCCGTCGTGCAGCGTGTGGTTCGGCTTCTGCGGGAGGCTGTTCGCGCCGTTACGTGCGCAGAAGTTCTCGCGGGCCTCGGCCATCGCCTCGAAAATCTTCTTTACTGTTGCGGTGTCGCTCTTCGGGATGAGGAGCGTGGTGCTGTACTTCGGGTCGCCTCCGCCCTGCGGTTCTCTCGGCTCCCATACGTTGCAAAATGAAAATCTAACCTTTCCTGTAACTACCTTTGTTGCCATGTGTTTGTCCTCCTTAAATTTGAATAATGTTTTTAGTTTTCAGTTTCTTCGGTTTCGGTTCCTTCCTCTAATTCCTCGGTGCGTAACCCGAACCCTAACTTGAGCAGGCGAAGCATTGGGTCCTTCTGCTCTACGTGGTGCAGGGTGCTCTCCGCTGCGGCCACGGTCGCCGCTACGGCTAAGGTATTGCAGCTCGTAACAAAAAGGCCGGCGGCTTCATCGTTCGAGATATGCGCGGAGCCGATGAGGGCGTCGAAGTCTAAGTCGCGCACGGTCTCGCCGGTTCTGTTGTCGGTGATGGTCAGATGGAACGGCATTTTTTTTGTTTCTTTTTCCATGATGTTGTCCTCCTATTCAAAATCTTTCACGGCCTCAGCCACTCGATCGTAGACTGGGCGCTTGTCGCTCTCCGGTGCCAGCGTAGGGGCGCCAGGTGCGCGGTCAATGAACTGCTCAAGCAGCTCGGCCACTTTCTTCTTGCCCAGGGCCTTGTCCATCGCGGCAGGGCTGAGCAGCTTGGTCTCAGTGACGTCTTCCTGGGAATAGCCCGCAGCCTTTAAGGTTTCGAGCACCTGGAAGTCGGCCGTCCACTTGCGGTTGCCGAGCTTGCCTTCCACTACCTTGTAGCCCGGAACGGTGCCACCGTTCAGCAGGGTGGTCATGGCCTGGTCCTTGACACGTTTCAGCCAGAGAGTCACCAGCGGCTCCATGGCCAGCACTTCGGCCACCTCATGCGGTGCCAGTACCGGAACGGCCACGCGCAGGCTGTGGGTTTCCACGTACTCGGTGCAGGTCTTGGTCAGGGTCTTGCAGCGGCCAGCGTGCGGGCAGAACTTACACCAGGCCCCGGCCTTATAGCCGCCCTTGCCTTTTGCGGCTTTTTGTGCTATAGGCTTCACCGGCTTCTCCGCCCAGGCCATGAGGTCGGCAGCGGTCAGCTCGTCCACGCTGATGTTGTTAATGCGCGGCTGGTAAATGTGCAGCCGGACCTTCTCCACGTCGTACGCGATGCCGTAGTCGTTCA
>JAZQMJ010000017.1:0-4638 GCA_045543435.1 Mailhella sp. | reverse complement strand
CCATGTTCAGCACTTCCAGCTCTCCGGCCAGCACGGAAAGGCTGATGTAGGCGATGAGCCTGCCTCCTTCGAAAAGCCCGTAGCCTGCGAACCAAGGCTCTTTCCATGTTTCGCGGAATTGCTCCTCTGTCCAGAAGGAGGGAAAACAAAGCGCTTCCAGAGCGGCGCATTCTGGCATATCATCCGGCATCAGCCAGCGTATTTCCTGAGAACGGACATTTTCCATGTGTGCAAGACCTTCAGCTAAAAAAATACAGGACGGACCTTACGATCTTCCGGAAGAGCGGCTCCATGAGCTTGTGGAGCTTCTGGAAGGCTATGGCCGCCCCTTCATGCTCACGCCGCTGAAAACAGCGTCGAAGCTGGGGCTCCTGAGGCGCATCGTACTCATATGCCTGAAAAATACCAGAGGGATGGTCTATCTGCAGAAGCATACGGAATCGGCTCCGCTTTACGCCGGCCTGTGGGACGTCTCGGCCATCGGGAGCGTCTTTGCCGGAGAATCGCCGGAAGACGCCGCCGAACGCGAGCTTTTCCAGCAGCTTGGCATACGCGGGGCAAAACTCAAGGCCATGGGCACCCTGCCCTATACCGACAGCCGGGGAGCAAGCCTTTCGGCTACGTTTTTCCTTGCCGGTCCCAGTTCGTGGCGGCCCCAGCGAGACGAAAGCCGCAGTGTGGACGGCATGTTCGTCGATCAGCAGGAACTCGAAGGGCTGGCCCTGCATCAGCAGGAGATGCTCACCCCTGAGCTCATATGGGCCGTCCAGGCCGGGTGGATATTCCGAAAGGCAGGCGGGCCGTTCCTTGCCGGCTAGTCTCTCAGAGGCCTGCCCTCTGCGTCGAGGCGCAGATTGCGTATCATTTCCTCATGCACGAGCCCGTTGCTGGCCAGTATGGGCGTGTTGAACTCGTAGGCTTCTCCGATTCGCCCGGTGACTTTCCCGCCAGCCTCCTCTACGAGCAGCCAGCCTGCGGCCACATCCCACGGCTTTATCCATCCTTCGAAGTAGGCGTCGAAGGAGCCGCAGGCCACGAAGCACATATCCAGAGCCGCGGCTCCACAGCGGCGCACGCCGACAGTGGTATCCAGGAGTATGCGCATATCCCGCAGGACTATATCCATATTTTCCCGCACGGAATACGGGAATCCCGTAGCCACGAGGGCTTCTTCGCATACGGGAATGCCGCTGACATGGATGCGCCTGCCGTTGAGCCATGCTCCCTTGCCCCGTTCGGCCGCATAGCGTTCGCCCCGGATGGGTGCGGATATGGCGCAGAGCACCACCTGGCCGTTCTCCCACAAGGCTACAGAGGTGACAGTATCGCCGAAGCGGTGGGCGAAATTGGTGGTGCCGTCCACGGGGTCGATGATCCAGCACGTTCCTTCCGGGCGGGCCATAGTCGCGCTTTCTTCAGCGAGGAATACAGCTCCGGGAACTAAGTCTTTCAAGTTCTGCTTTAAGTATTCCTCGATGGCGAGATCGGTGTCAGTCACGAGGTCTATTCGGCCTTTGCGCTGTATTTCGCTGGGCTTTTCCCAGTTTTTTCGGAATATTGCATCGCTTCCATCCAGGATGCGGAGCAGTTCGAGCATGCGTGCGGAGAAGGCGGGGCGGTCCATGTCTGTTCTCATTTCTTACGTTTTCCTATGTATAAGCTCGCCTGGCAAAGAGGAGAAAGCTTTCGAGCTGTCGACAGGATAGACGGCAGCAGGAGGGGGAGCGGGAGCCGACAGCAAACCTACTTCGTTTTATGCTGAAAAATCAAGATGCCGCAGCCTGCCAGCGAAGACTGTGCCGGGCAAGTATTTTTCTTCATGTGATGCTTTAAGAATTTGCTGGAAGTCCGGCTTGAAAAGCCGCACTCTGCCCTTTTCAAAGCTGTTCTCAGCGGGTATAAGAAGACATCAGGACATTTCAGGAGAAGCGCATGCATACTTTCTACATCCCGCCTGCCCAATGGGGCCGCCGTATGGAACTTTCCGGTCAGGAGGCCCATCATCTTGGCCGAGTGCTTCGCCTGCGCCAGGGGGACGAAGTCCTCATGCTTGACGGCGAGGGCCGCGAAGGCCTGTGCCGCATCGCTTCCGTAGGCAAGCAGTCGGCCTCGCTCGAACTCGTGAGCGAGAAGCTCCATGCCCGCCCTGCTTCCAGCGTGGTGCTGGCCGTAGGCTGGGGCAAGGAAGCCCGGCGCGGCTGGATCCTGGAAAAGTCCGTGGAACTCGAAGCCGAAGGGCTCTGGTTCTGGCAGGCAGAACGCAGTCAGTTCCCCGTGCCCTCTGACGCCAAGGATACCTGGCATGCCTCGCTCGTCGCCGGTGCCAAGCAGTGCCGCAACCCGTGGCTTCCTGAGCTTCGAACTCTGCCCGGCGGCGTGGACGAACTCATCCGCGCCTCCCGCGAATTCGACCATTGCCAGGTGCTTGTCGAAAGCGGCCTGCCCCAGCAGGATTTCATGTCTGAGGGCTATCTTGCACAGTCTGGGCGCACGCTCTGCGTCATCGGTCCGGAAGGCGGCTTCAGCGTTCGCGAGATAGAAAAGCTCATGGCCGCAGGCTTCAAGGCTCTCAGCATGGGCGACCGCGTCCTGCGCTGGGAGACTGCCGCCATGATGGCTCTCGGCCTTCACTGGTGGAAGCGCGGTCACAATGCCGTTTCGGAAGGAGCTGAGGCATGAAAGCCCCCCTTCCCGAAAGCCTGCGCCCAGACGAGCTCGACGGCTTCGTAGGCCAGCTCCATATCCGCGCCCAGATGGAGGCGCTCCTTGCCGGGCGGCGCAATCTGCCGAGCCTGCTTCTTTTTGGCCCTCCCGGCTGCGGCAAGTCCACGCTGGCCCTGCTTCTCGCCCGCTCCACCGGAAAGAAGATGCTCCGGCTCAGCGCGCCCGAAGCCGGCATACAGCAGCTCCGCCGCCAGCTTGCGGGCGTAGAGATACTGGTGCTCGACGAACTCCACCGCTTCTCCAAGGCCCAGCAGGACTTCTTCCTGCCGATACTCGAGAGCGGCGAGATGACCATGATAGCCACGACGACGGAGAACCCCTCCTTCAGCGTGACGCGTCAGCTCCTTTCCCGCCTCCATGTGCTGAAGCTCAAGCCCCTCGGACGCGGTGAGCTGGTACAGCTGGCCCATCGCGGCGCGGAGAAACTGGGCGTGGATTTCCCGGAGGAAGTCTTTGAATTCCTTGCCGCTCTTGCCAACGGCGACGCCCGCGCCCTGCTCAACCTTGTGGAGTATGTTTCCGGCCTGCCTGAGGAACAGCGCACTCTGGAAGGCGTACAGAAGGTCATGCCTGAGATAGTGGCCCGGCACGACAAAGACGGCGACAGCCACTACGAGCTGGCCTCGGCCATGATAAAATCCATACGCGGCAGTGATCCGGACGCGGCCCTCTACTATCTCGCCTGCCTGCTCGAAGGCGGGGAGGATCCTCGCTTCATCTGCCGCCGCCTCATCCTTTCCGCCTCCGAGGATGTGGGACTTGCCGACCCCCATGCCCTGACCATGGCCGTTTCCTGCCAGCAGGCTGTGGAATTCGTAGGCATGCCGGAAGGCTATATCCCTCTGGCAGAGACAGTCGTCTATCTTGCCCTTGCCCCCAAGAGCAATTCCGCCTATGCCGCCTATCACAACGTGACGCGCGAGATAAAGAACAACGGCATGCAGCCTGTGCCTCTGCATCTGCGCAACGCCGTGACCAAAATGCAGAAGCAGTGGGGCTATGGCAGGGACTACCAGTATCCGCACAATTTTCCGGGCGCGTGGGTCGATCAGGACTACCTGCCCGACACTGTCCTTGCCCGCCGCTACTATCAGGCCAAGGACCAGGGCGAAGAACCCCGCCTCAACGCATGGCATCGGCGTCATCGCCGCCAGCTCCCGAACTGAAAACTTCAGGAAGTACCATGGAACATCCCTTTGCACGCAATTATGAATCGGCTGAACTCAAGGCCGCATCCTTTCCCTCTCTTCGTTTCTACAGCCGTCTGATAGCCATCTTCTGGAATGCCGGCAAAGTGGCCAAAGCAGGGAAATATGACGGCGACCGCTGGGCCTACGACAGCATGCTGGTCGGCAGGCTCCTTGAAGACATGGGCATCCATGTGAGCATCGAAGGCGTCGAGAATCTGGATTTCGAAGGCCCCTGCGTGTTCGAAGCCAACCACATGAGCACGCTGGAGACCCTTTTCCTGCCCTGCATCATCCAGCCCCTGCGCGATACCACCTTCGTGGTGAAGCGCCAGCTTCTCGGCTATCCCTGCCTCGGCCCTGTGCTGGCCGCCCGTGAGCCCATAGCCCTTGGCCGCGCCAATCCCCGCGAAGACCTCAAGCTCGTCATGGATGACGGGCAGCGGATACTCGCTTCCGGCCGCTCCATCATCGTCTTCACGCAGGGCACTCGCCGCACGAACGTCGAGCCCGGAGATTTCAACAGCCTCGCCGTCAAGCTGGCCCGCAAGGCCAATGTGCCCGTGGTGCCCATCGCCCTGAAGACGGACGCATGGGGCGAGGGCTCTCTCATCAAGGATATCGGCCCCATCGATCCCAAGCTTCCCATCCATGTGCGCTTCGGCGCCCCTGTGGAGATAAAGGGCGCGCGCGAGGAGCATACTGCCATCGTTGACTTCATCAAGAA
>JAZQMJ010000016.1:0-1726 GCA_045543435.1 Mailhella sp. | reverse complement strand
CCCGTTGGCTCCGGCAAAACAGCGGTCATTGAGGCGGTCGTGCCGCTTCTGATACGCCGCGGCATCCGCCCGCTCATCGTGACCAACGACGTGGTCACCACAGAGGACGCCCAGCATGTGCGTCGGGCGTTAAGGGGCGTGCTGGCGGCGGAGCGCATCGTGGGCGTGGAAACAGGGGCCTGCCCTCATACGGCCATCCGTGAAGACCCGAGTATGAACCTTGCCGCCGTGGAAGAGCTGGAAGAGCGCTTTCCCGACAGCGACGTGATCTTCATCGAGAGCGGCGGAGACAATCTGACCCTCACGTTCAGTCCTGCGCTGGCCGATTTCTTCATCTATGTCATCGATGTGGCCGCCGGGGACAAGATACCGCGCAAGAGCGGCCCCGGTATCTGTCAGTCGGATATCCTTGTCATCAACAAAAAGGATCTTGCTCCGTACGTGGGGGCCAGTCTGGCGGTGATGGAGCGCGATGCGGCGATCATGCGCGAAGGTCGTCCGTTCCTGTTCACCAACTGCATGGCCGGAGAGAATATCGACACGCTGGTGGACTGGATACTGCGCGACGCGCTGTTCGATGTCGATCCTGGCATCCGCATGAACGCCGCACGGTGTGAAGCTGGCGGCGGGAGGCCTGTGATGCCGTATCTGGCCGAAAGGGCGGAGGAGTTCCCCCATGCCTGAACCTCGAGGCGGCATAGAGACTCGCCTTGTCATGCCGATCATGGAAGAACGCACGGGCAGGACGGACGTGGAGCCATCCCCGTGGCCGGACTGTTCGAGCTTTGGGGCTTCTCGTCTGTCTCTTGCCCATATGCTGGGAGAGGCGGTGGAACTGTCCGCCTTTCAGAAAGAGCCGCCGCAGATGCGAAGTGATGCGCCGGGAAAGGCAGGCTATCTGCGTATGCGTTTCCGGCGTGAGGAGTCGCAGGGGCGCACCGTACTGGCTGACATGGACCGGAGGGCGCCGCTGATCGCGCAGAAGGCTTTGTACTGGGAGGAATCGCAGCCGGATATGGCCTGTGTCATCGTCATCGCCTCGTCCGGCTGTGTCGTGCAGGGAGACAGGCTGTCGCTTGACGTGGAGGTTGAAGACGGCGCTCGGGCACTGATCACCACGCAGGGCGCCAGTAAGATACACAGTATGGAGCACAACTGCGCATCCCAGCTCCAGACGTTCCGGCTGGGAGAACACAGCTGGCTTGAGTATATGCCGGGACCGCTTATCCTGCATCGCTCGGCCCGCTATCTTCAGGATACGCATGTCCAGCTTCCGGCGTCGGCCGTTTTTCTTTATGGCGATATCCTTGTGCCGGGGAGGCGATGGCACCACGCAGAAGAGCTTTTCGGGTTCGACCGCTGTTCAACGGGCCTGCGGGCGATGCGTCCCGGAGCTTCGGAGGCGCTGTGCGAAGAAAGGCTCGTACTGGATCCGGACGATACGGAGTTTCGCAATGTCGGCGTGATGGGGGGATATGATATTCTCGGTTCCCTGTACGCGCTGGTTCCGGAGCGGCATGTCTCGGCGCTGAAAGGTGCCATAGGCGCCGATGTGACCCATGAGCTGGCGTGGGGAGCGTCCGTGCTGCCCGGAGGGGCGGGGCTTGCTCTGCGGATACTGGGCCGAGACTGCGAATCGGTAAGAGGAAAGATGCGGGAAGTTCATTCTCTTATTCGTCATTCCCTGCTGGGAAAAGATCTGCCTCCGGAATTTCTCTGGCGCTGT
>JAZQMJ010000015.1:0-19454 GCA_045543435.1 Mailhella sp. | reverse complement strand
TCGAAGTGGCCGATATTGCACACGATGGCTTCGTCCTTCATGGCGTTCATGTGTTCGCCGGTGATGACGTCGCAGTTGCCGGTGCAGGTGACGTAGATGTCGCCGTAGGGCAGGGCTTCTTCAAGGGTCACGACCTGGTAGCCTTCCATGGCGGCCTGAAGGGCGCAGATGGGGTCGATCTCGGTCACGAGCACGCGGGCGCCGAAGCCGCGCATGGAGGCGGCGCAGCCCTTGCCCACGTCGCCGTAGCCGCACACGACAACGACCTTGCCGGCCACCATGATGTCAGTGGCGCGCTTGATGCCGTCGGCGAGGGATTCGCGGCAGCCGTACAGGTTGTCGAACTTGGACTTGGTGACGGAGTCGTTCACGTTGATGGCGGGGAAGAGGAGCTTGCCGTCGCGTTCCATCTGGTAGAGGCGATGCACGCCGGTGGTGGTCTCTTCGGACACGCCGCGGATGTTGGCGGCCACGCGGTGCCAGCGCTGGGGATCGTTCTTCAGGGAGAGGGCCACGCGTTCCATGATGATGGCTTCTTCCTTGCAGGAAGGTTCGCGGTCGAGCACGGAGGCGTCGTTTTCAGCGGCCACGCCCATGTGGATGAGCAGGGTGGCGTCGCCGCCGTCGTCCACGATGAGGTCGGGGCCGGAGCCGTCGGGCCAGGTGAGGGCCATTTCAGTGCACCACCAGTAGTCTTCGAGGGTCTCGCCCTTCCAGGCGAAAACCTTGGCCATGCCGGATTCGGCGATGGCGGCGGCAGCGTGGTCCTGGGTGGAGAAGATGTTGCAGGAAGCCCAGCGGATGTCGGCGCCGAGGGCGTGCAGGGTCTGGATGAGCATGGCGGTCTGGATGGTCATGTGCAGGGAGCCGCTCACCTTGAGGCCCTTGAGGGGCTTTTCGTCGCCGTAGCGCTTGATGAGTTCCATGAGGCCGGGCATTTCGCGTTCGGAAAGCTGCATTTCCTTCTTGCCGAAGTCGGCAAGGCTGAGGTCGGCCACTTTGTTCATGAGGGAAAGATCGAGTTCTTTAGCGGACATAACTTCTCCAGAAAGGTTTTGGGTAGAAAAATGGGTCAGGCCCTGGGGGCCGACTTCTTGGCAAGGATGAGGTGCAGGGCGAGGTCCTTCTTCACGGGCTGGCGGCGGTAGTCCACGATGGACAGGCCGGCCCGCTCCATGGCGGTGCGCATGTCGTCCAGCGAGAATCCGAGCCAGCGGTCGCCGTAGCTGGTACGCATGTTTTCCTGCAGGTGCTGATCGAAGTCCGTGATCAGCGCGAGCCCGCCGGGGTTCAGCACGCGGGCTATCTCGCCCAGCGCCGCCGAGGGGCGGGAAAGATGGTGGAGCACAAGGTTGATGCAGATGAAATCGGCCTCGCCGTCGCGCAGGGGCAGGTGGTCCAGCTCGCCTATGCGCAGGGAAATGCCGTCCATGTGTTCGTCGAAGCGGCGGCGCGCCAGCTCCAGCATGCGGGGCGAACCGTCCACGCCGATGAGTTCGCGGCAGGCTCCGCGCAGATGCTCCAGCACTTCGCCGGTGCCGCAGCCGAGGTCGGCGGCCACGCCGCAGTTCTCGGGCACGGCGTTCAGGATGACTTCGGGCAGGGAGAACTCGCCGAGTATCTCGCGGTTCATCTCGTCCCAGTCGTCGGCTATCTCATTGAAGAACTGCCGCGTCTTCATAGTGCGTTCTTCAATGATCCTGGCGGCGGAGTCGAGGTCGGCGCGGCCGGCTTCGTCGTCGAGCATATGCGGCATGACGGCCTTGAGGAATTCGTGCCCCGGGCCTTCGGGCTCGGCGGAGTAGAACACCCACAGGCCGTCGCGGCGGGAGTGGAGCAGGCCGGCCTCGGTGAGTATCTTGAGGTGCCGCGAGATGCGCGACTGCCCCATGCTCAGCAGGGAGACCAGCTCGTTCACCGAAAGTTCGTAATGGAAAAGCACCAGAGCCAGCCGAAGCCGCGTTTCGTCCGCCAGTGCCTTGAGGTAGCGAAGTGCTTTCATGTTTTCTCGGAATAGATAAAAAGCAAAATTGAGCTAATCAATATATCAGTCTGTCTTTATATGGTCAAGCGTGTGCGGGCGTCCCCGGAGGCGGGGCGGGCATAGCGGCTCCTTCGGGGCTGCTATCCGTGAATAAGGGCCGTAACTAGCGGTCTGAAAAGCCTTTTTCCTTCTCCATTACGGCCGAGGCATCGCATTTTTTCTTGAGAAAGGCATGACAATAACATAGTATCGGGGGCTAGGAGACGGCCCAGAGAGGTTTTCGCATGTCCTTCCAGCCGCGGCGCGTATCTCATTTGCCAGGCAGGGAGGAGCGGAAAGGGCCATCCGACCGGGGAACTTTCGTTGAAAGTCTGCTCCCAGAGGGGCGTCGGGCCTTGGCCTGATGCTGCCCCGGTCTTTCCGCGTACTTATACAAAGGAACGGATATGTCTGATTTTATCCTTCAGGAACGTACGCTCGGTCAGATGCTGGATGAGACCGTAGCCCGTTTTCCTGACCGAGAGGCCCTCATCTATGTGGGGCATGATTTTCGGCAGACGTGGAGCGAGTTTGCCGCTACTGTCGACAGGCTTGCACGAGGCCTGATGGCGCTGGGCATACAGCCCGGCGAAAAGATCGCGCTCTGGGCCACCAATGTGCCGTACTGGGTGTGTATGATGTTCGCCACCGCCCGCATCGGCGTCACGCTCGTGGCCGTGAACACCAACTACCGCGACAGCGAGCTGGAATATCTCATCCGCCAGTCGGAATGCGAGAATTTCTGCTGCATCGACGGCTTCCTCGACTACGACTATGTGGCCGCGCTGTACCGCGTCATCCCCGGTCTGGAAGATGCGAAGGCCGGCGAACCGCACTGCGAGAAGTTCCCCCATCTGCGCCGCGTCATGAGCCTGCACAACATGCCCCACCCGGGCATCCTCGCCATGAACGACATACTCGCCCGCGCGGATGAGGTCTCCATGGATGAGTACAAGGCGCGTGAAGCTCAGGTGAAGCCGCACGACGTGGTGAACATGCAGTACACCTCCGGCACCACCGGCTTCCCCAAGGGCGTCATGCTCTCCCATGTGGGCATAGGCAACAACGGCCGCGCCGTGGCCGAACGCCAGGAGATGACCGAGCAGGACAAGCTGGTCATCCCCCTGCCGCTGTTCCACTGCATGGGCTGTGTGCTGGGCGTGCTGGGCTGTGTGTCCAGCGGCGCCGCCATGGTCATACTCGAGTCCTTCTCGCCGGAACGCGTGATGGGCGCCATACAGGACGAGAAATGCACCGGCATCTACGGCGTGCCTTCCACCTATATATCCATCCTCGGCCATCGCCGCTTCAGCCAGTACGATTTCTCTTCCCTGCGCTTCGGCCTCATGTCGGGCTCTGTCTGCCCTGAGCCGCTGGTGCGCGAGGTGACGGAGCGCATGGGCATGAAGGCCATAGTCATCCCCTACGGCCAGACCGAGACTTCCCCCGCCATCACCATGACCGGCATGGTGGAGAGCGACGAGCATCGCTTCCGCTCCGTGGGCCGTGTGCTCGGCGGCATAGAGATGGAACTGCGCGACCCTGTCACCCGCAAGCCTGTTGCCCCGGGCGAGCAGGGCGAGATATGCACCCGCGGCTACCATGTGATGAAGGGCTATTTCAATATGCCCGAAGCCACGGCCGAGACCGTGGACGCAGATGGCTGGCTCCGCACCGGCGACCTCGGCACTGTGGACGAGGAAGGCTACCTGCGCATCACCGGCCGCATCAAGGATATGATAGTCCGCGGCGGCGAGAACATCTATCCCCGCGAGATAGAAGAATTCCTGCTTGGCATCCCTGCCGTGCGCGACGTGCAGGTGCTGGGCATCCCCTCGCGCCGCTACGGCGAAGAGATAGCCGCCTTCATCATGGTGCATGAAGGCTTCTCTCTGAAGCCCGAAGACGTGCGTGAGTTCTGCCGCGGCCGCATAGCCTGGCACAAGATACCCCGCTACGTTGCCGTGGTGGACGACTTCCCCCGCACCGGCAACGGCAAGGTGCAGAAGTTCAAACTGCGTGAAATGTCCAAGGAGCTGTTCCCCAATGTCAAATAAGCCCATGGTCGTCTATCTTGCGGCGCGCGGATTCGAGCGCGACCTCCTGGACGAACTGGCCCTGAACGGCGTGCATGTGCGCGAAGTGAAGGAACGCCTCGTGCTGGCGGACGGCCTGTTCCGCTCGGCATGGGCGCAGAACATATGGCTCGAGCCTTTTTTCCAGCCCATCGCTTCCGTGGGCGAGGCCGTGCGTACGCTGAAATCCATACAGCGCAACTGGAAGCTGCATTCCGTGGATTTCCACCGCCGCGCCGCCCTCATCGAAGAACAGCTGCCCCCGGTGAAGGCGAAGCCTCTGGCTTTCGGTACGCCTGCGCCCACGTCTCCCCTTGGTTCGTGGACGCTCTGGGACCGCGATACCCTGCTGGTCTCCGCCAAGTGCAGTTCCGCCTTTGCCGACGGCGAAGTGAACTTCGAGGAAGACAAGCTGAACCCGCCGAGCCGCGCCTACCTCAAGCTCTGGGAGACTTTCACCCTGCTGGGCCAGGGGCCTAAGCCGGGCGAGCTCTGCCTCGACCTCGGCGCCGCTCCCGGCGGCTGGACCTGGGTGCTCGCCAGCATGGGCGCACGGGTGTACAGCATCGACAAAGCCCCCCTCGATGAGCGTGTGGCCGCCATGCCCGGCGTTGACCATCACATCGGTTCCGGCTTCGGGCTTGAGCCCAAGGATACCGGCCGCGTGGACTGGCTTTTCTCCGATATGGCCTGCTACCCCGCACGCCTGCTCGGAACAGTGAAGCACTGGATGGAGGCCGATGCCGCCGAGAACTTCGTGTGCACCCTCAAGCTCCAGGGGGCTACGGACCATGCCATCGTGCAGGCTTTCCGCGATATCCCCGGCTCCGAGGTCATCCATCTTTCCTGCAACAAGCATGAACTGACGTGGATCAGTCTCGGCGAACGCCGCAGGAGCGCCGCATAGCTCCGAAGCCTTGCGGCACAGGCTTTTTCGGGAATTCTGGGGTCGAAAAACTGTCGACAATGACTTGTTCGACCAGTATAACTTTACCATAAATTTTTGATTTCTTTATCATAGCTCGCTTGACATGATGGGGTTCTCATTCTACTGAAAAAGGGTCTCCACAACGGAGCTAAAAACTTTTGGGAGAGAGAACATGACGAAAGCTGAATTGGTCGAAAAGATCTACGCCAAGAGCGGCCTTGAAACTAAAGTCAAATCCGAAAAAGCTCTTGATGCTGTCATTTCGGCCATTACGGAATGCCTTGCTTCCGGCGACTCCATCACTCTGATGGGCTTCGGCAGCTTCAAGGTCGTGAAGCGTGCCCCCCGTACCGGCCGCAACCCCCGCACCAATGAAAAGATCGAGATCCCTTCCTGCTCTGTCGTGAAGTTCCTTCCCGGCAAGGCTCTCAAGGATGCTGTGAAGTAATCAGCCCATCCACGAACAGAAAACGGGCCGCTGACATATGTCGGCGGCCCGTTTTCTGTTAACGACGCGTGTTCGGAGCGTTATCTGCCTATCTTCCTCTTCATGGCTTCCAGCGGCAGGGATTCCAGATGGCGTACGCGCAGGATGTAGAGCAGGCCGGCTATGGAGAGGCCGAGGTTCAGGGCTATCCAGAAGCCCAGCACGCCCAGCGGTTCGGGCCAGAGCAGATCCGTCATGCAGAGCGCCCAGCCCAGCGGCAGGCTTATCACCCAGTAGGCGACGAAGGAGATGAGGAAGATGGCGCGGGTATCGTTCCATCCGCGGAGGGCGCAGAGCGTGTTGGTCTGTATGCCGTCCGGGAACTGGTAGAAGACCTCGCAGAGCAGGAGCAGGCCGGCCATCTGTATGACGGCGGGGTCGCTGTTGTACAGCGCGGCGAGGTGGAAGCGCGAGAAGTACACGACGACGGACAGCACGCAGGAGAGGCAGAGCGTCATGAACAGGGCTGTGCGCCGTGCGTTCCTTGCGCCATGCATGTCGCCTGCGCCGAGAAGCGTGCCTACGCGTATGGTCGAGGCCGAGCCGATGGAGAAGGGGCACATCCAGAGGAAGGCGCTCACGTTCATGGCTATCTGGTTGCCTGCCACAGTGACGACGCCCAGAGGCGCGACCAGCAGGGCGATGAGCGCGAAGGCCGCACATTCGTTGAGCATGGCGAAAGCGCCGGGCAGGCCTATGCGGGCCACGCGGGCCAGAACGGCCATGCGGGGCGATTCGATGCGCAGGGCTTTCGGATCGACTCGGCGCACGAAGAAGATCAGCGAGCCTGCCATGAAGCAGAACAGTATGGCCGTGGCCAGGCCGCAGCCCGCCGCACCCATGGCCGGGAGCCCGAACTTGCCGAAAACGAAGATGATGTTCAGCGGTATGTTCAGCGCAAGGCCTATGAAGCCTGCCACCATGGCCGGGCGAGTCTGCCCGTGCCCCTCAAGGAAACAGCGCTGTACGCAGAAAAGCATGAGCGCAGGAACGCCCCAGAGTACGGCGAACAGGTATTCCGAGGTCTTCCGCGCCATGACGGCATCCATGGTGCCCCATGACGGCAGGGTATGGGCTATGACGCCGAACAGCGTCATGAGCAGGGCGGAGATGACTGTGGCCAGCCAGAGGCCCTGCCGCAGGAAATGCGCGCTCTGCTTCCTGTCGCCTGCGCCGATGGCCTGCGCCACCAGAGGCGTGAGCGCCATGATGAGGCCCTGCCCGAACATGATGCCGGGTATCCAGAAGGACGTGGCTACGGCCACGGCGGCCATATCTACGGCGGAGGACTGGCCTGCGACGACGGTGTCCACGAAGGACATGGCTATCTGCGCTATCTGGCCGAGATAGACAGGTATGGCGAGGGCGATGAGGCTCCGCGCCTCCGCTAAGCTGAATTTCCTGAACATGGTGAGGCTCCTCTCGGAAAGGGAGAGGAGGTCAGGGCAGGGCGGATGCTCTCCGCGCTGGTTCAGGCCTCGTCCCAAAGTCTTCCGGCATGCCGGCGAGCCATTGCTCCCCTCGCGCAGAGAGCGGCAACGGCCCGGTATGCTTCGTTTTATGGAATGGAGTTTAAACTCGAAAACCCATCAACCGCAAGGCAGTGATGGGAAATCGAGACATTGTCGAAGAAGTTCTTACTTGCCGAGCTTCTTGACGAGGGTGCGCACGGTGTCGGTCATTTCGGCGCCCTTTTCAATCCAGGCGTTGAGCTTTTCGGTGTCGATGCTCAGGGTGCCGGGGTTGGTGCAGGGGTTGTAGTGGCCGATGAAGTCCAGCGGACGACCGTCGCGACGGGAATCGCTGTTGATAGCCACGATACGATAGAAGGGACGCTTCTTGGAACCAGAGCGGGTCATTCTCACTTTAACAGACATATCTCACTCCTGAGGATGAAGGCAGTTGGACTACCTTTTTTTGTTTTTACGTTTCTCTTTGTCGCGCTTTTTCTTGGTAGCGGATTTGCCGCTTCCAGGCAAGCCGGGCATGCCACCGGGGAACCCCGGCATGCCGCCCATTCCCGGCAGGCCGCCCATGCCGGGCAGACCACCCATTCCCGGCAGGCCGCCGCCCATGCCGCCCAGCTTGTTCATCATGCCCTGGGGAATACGGGGCTGATGCTTGCCGGGGTTCATCATGGACTGCATCATTTTCTTCATCTGCTCGAACTGGCGCAGGAGCTGATTCACATCAGAGACCTGCGTGCCCGAGCCCTTGGCGATGCGGGCCCTGCGGCTGCCGTTGATGATATCGGGGTTGCGGCGTTCCTTGGCGGTCATGGAGCTCAGGATGGCTTCGGTCTTGTTCAGCTCCTTCTCATGGCTGCTCATGTCGCCCAGCTTGTCGGCGATGGAGCCGAGGCCGGGGATGAGCTTGATGATGGAGGAGAGAGAACCCATCTTGCGCATGCGGTGCATCTGGGTGCGGAAGTCTTCCAGATCGAACTTGTTCTTCTGCATCTTCTTGGCGAGGGCTTCGGCTTCTTCAGCCTCCATTTCGCCCTGGGCCTTTTCAAGAAGAGTGAGAACGTCGCCCATGCCGAGGATACGGCCAGCAACACGGTCGGGATGGAACACTTCCATTTCGGAAAGCTTTTCGCCCATACCGACAAATTTGACGGGAGCACCCGTGACAGACTTGATGGAGAGAGCCGCGCCGCCGCGGGCATCGCCGTCCATCTTGGTGAGGACGACGCCGGTGATGCCGAGATGATCGTTGAAGGATTCGGCAACGGTGACAGCGTCCTGACCAGTCATGGCGTCAGCCACGAACAGGATCTCCTGAGGCTTCACAGCGGCCTTGATGGCCACGAGCTCCTGCATGAGCGGCTCGTCCACATGCAGACGGCCGGCGGTGTCCACGATGACCACGGTGCACTGCTTGGCCTTGGCGTCTTCGACGGCGAGGCGGGCGATGTCCACCGGGTTCATGTCAGGAGTGGAAGCGAAGCAGGGGATGTCGAGCTGCTTGGCCAGCGTGCGGAGCTGGTCGATAGCGGCAGGGCGGTACACGTCGGCGGGCACGAGGTAGGGGCGCATCTTCTGCTTGCGGAGCAGAAGGGCGAGCTTGCCCGAAGAAGTGGTCTTACCGGAACCCTGGAGGCCGGCCATGAGGATGACGGCAGGCTGCTGGCCCTTGAGATCGAGGGCAGTGCTGTCGCCGCCGAGCAGCTTCACGAGTTCGTCATGCACGACCTTGATGACCTGCTGGGCGGGAGTGACGCCTTTCATCACTTCCACGCCGAGCGCGGCTTCGCGCACGCGATCAACGAACTCCTTGACGATCTTGAAGTTCACGTCGGCTTCGAGGAGCGCGAGGCGGACTTCACGGAGGGCGTCCTGGATGTTGGATTCCGTGAGCTGGGCGCGGCCGCTGAGATTGCGGAATACGCCGGAGAGTCGGTCGGTCAGGCTTTCGAACATTGTTTTTCCCGTTCTTATGACTTGGAACTAAGAGTCGTTACGCAAATTTCGCCCCTAAGTCAAGCTAAACATGGTTTCGCCGGGCTTTAAACGGCCTTAGAGGCGGGGGCTCATTTCTGCTCCTCTGCGAAGTGTCTTTTTCTTGCTCTTCGAAGCTTCGGCGGGTATCCTTCGATATTCCCAAAACATGCAATTCAGGAGCTACCATGGCCGTCATCATGGGTACCGCCGGGCATATCGACCACGGCAAGACTTCTCTTGTGAGAGCCCTCACCGGAATAGACTGCGACCGCCTCGGCGAAGAGAAGCGGCGCGGCATCACCATCGAGCTGGGCTTCGCCCATGCCGACCTGCCGGACGGCACGCGCATGGGCATCGTGGACATGCCCGGCCATGAGCGTTTCGTGCGCACCATGGTGGCCGGAGCTTCCGGCATAGACTTCGTCCTCCTCGTCATCGCGGCGGATGAAGGCGTCATGCCGCAGACTCGAGAACACCTTGAAATATGTACGCTTCTCGGTGTGAAGCACGGCCTCGTGGCCCTCACGAAGACGGACATGGTCGATGAAGAGATGCTGGAGCTTGCCCGCGAGGACGTGGCGGACTTCCTGAAAGGCACCTTCCTTGAAGGCGCGCCCATCTTCCCTGTTTCCTCCCTGACCGGCGAAGGCATGGATGCCCTGCGCTCTGCCATAGTCGAGCAGAGCCGCCGCCAGCCGCGCCGCCGTTCCGACCTCTTCCGCCTGCCCGTGGACCGCGTGTTCTCCCTCAAGGGGCACGGCACTGTGATCACGGGGACGCTGGTCTCCGGCTCTGCCAGGGCCGGGGACGAAGTGGAACTCCTGCCCGGAGGCAAGACCAGCCATATCCGAAGCATACAGAACCATGGCCAGAGCGTGGAAATGGCCGAGGCCGGGCACCGCATCTCCCTGAACCTGCACGGCCTTTCCGTGGAAGACATCAGCCGCGGCGACGTGGTCACCCATGTGGGGGCCATGCGCGAGTCCACGCGCTGGATAGTGGAGCTGACCTGCCTCAAGTCTTCTCCGCGCGCTCTGCGCCACCGCAAGGAAGTGCATTTCCATCACAGCGCGCGCGAGCTTTCGGCCCGCCTCTATTTCTACGACCGCGACCGCCTCGAGCCGGGGCAGACCGCCCTTGCCGAAGTGCATTTCTCCGAGCCTGTGGCCGGCGTTTTTGCCGACAGGTGCATAGTGCGTTCCTTCTCGCCTCTGCGCACTGTGGCAGGCGGCTCCATTCTCTACCCGCTGGAATCGGCCCCGCGCCGGAGCAGGATAAGCCCCGAGATGCAGAAGAAGCTCCTCGCCCTGCCGGATACGGACGATGCCGGGCGCATAGCCGTACAGCTCGAACTGGCGGGCCGCCTCGGCGTCTCGCTGGCCGAGCTTTCCCTGCTCACGGACATCGCCCCGAAGTCCTTGGAGAAACAGCTTCAGGCCATGTCCGGCCGCGGCCTCGTCTTCTGCTGGGACAAGGAGGCGAAGAGCTGGATATCCGCGTCCGCGCTGGAAGAGCTTTCCTCCAAGGCGCTGGAAGCCGTGGAGGCTTTCCATAAGAAGAACCCGCTCCAGGCGGGCATGGCCAAGGGCGTCGTGCTTGCCGGCATGGGCCGCAATGTTCCGCCGAAGCTGGCGCATTACGTTCTGGAAAAGCTCCTGAAGGGCGGAAAGCTTGCGGCCGACGGCGAGACCCTTCGCCTGCCCGGCCACAAGGTCTCGCTGGCCAACGATCAGCAGGCCCTGTGCGACGCCCTGCTCAAGGCGCATAAGGAAAGCCCGCTGGTGCCGCCGAACCATACGGAACTCTTTGCCGCGCTGGGCATCACGCCCAAGCAGGCCCAGCCCATGCTCAAGCTCCTCGCGGCGGACGGCTCTCTGGTGAAGATCAAGGAAGACCTCTATTTCCTTGACGAAGTCATGGAAGATCTGCGCGCCAAGGTGCGGGCCTGGTTCGAGGATCATGAGGAGATAAGCCCCGGCGACTTCCGCGACATCACCACCATTTCCCGTAAGAACGGCGTGGCCCTGCTCGAACATTTCGACAAGGAGCAGATAACCATGCGCGTGGGCGATAAGCGCGTCCTGCGCGGCAGGAGGCCGTGATGGGAGCCGTCATCGCTCTGGATTTCGAAACGTCGGACCGCTGGCCCGACAGCGCCTGCGCCCTCGGCCTCGTCCGCATCGAGGACGGCGTCATCACTGGCGAACATTACCGGCTCATCCGGCCGCCGCGCTCCCGCGTCCATTACACGGAGATACACGGCCTTACCTGGGATATGCTGAAAGGCGAGCCGAGCTTTGCCGAGCTGTGGCCTGAATTCGCGGCCTTCATGCAGGGGGCCGATCTCATGGTGGCGCATAACGCCAGTTTCGACCGCCGCGTGCTTCGCGGAAGCTGTGAAGCCTATGGCCTGACGCCGCCGGACCTGCCTTTCGTCTGCACGGTGAAGGGCGCGCGGCGCGGGCTGGGACTGCCGCACAACAGGCTGAACGATGTGTGCGAACACCTCGGCATAGAGCTGAAGCATCATCACGCCATGTCCGATTCCCTTGCCGCCGCGAAGATATATCTGCACCTGCGCTCCATCGGCCTCAGCGATGCCGACATGGTGCTGAAATAATTCTCCCCGCCATACCTTCTTGCCCTGCCCGGCAAGCCGCTATATGCTTGCTGGAAAGTCATGTCTGAGAGGATCCCATGAAGATACAGTGTCCCTCCTGCCGCTTCGAGCGCGATGTGCCCGATTCCAGCCTGCGCCCCGGCAAGACCTACAAGGTCACCTGCCCCCATTGTTCCGCCATTTTCCACTTCACCAGACCGGAGGAAGAATTCCTCATAGAGGCGGAAGAAGATTCCCCTGTTCAGGCTCCTGCCGAAGCCCCTGCGCCTGCCGTTCCGGCCAGCGAAGCTCCGGAAGCCGCAGTGCAGTCTCCTGCTCCCTCCGAAGAGGCGAAGCCCGCGGAGCCCTCCGGCGAAGTCGAGCCTGAGCCCTCCAGCAATGAGCCTGAAACGGAAGAGCCCGCTCAGGAGAAGCCTTCGGAAGCCCGGCCCGAGCCGGAGCCTGCTGAAAGCCGCGACGGCCAGAGCGAGCGGCAGGAAGAAGCTCCTGCCGAGCCTTTCTCCCGCAGAAGAGACGGCATACCTGCCGGCGCGCCCTGGGAAAGCCCGGAATACTACGGCTTCGTGGGCTCCTTCACGCGCACCCTTCTGGGGACGCTCTTCCATGCTCCGGAATTCTTCCGCAATGTGAAGTGCCAGTTCTCGGTGATACGGCCTATCCTGTTCTATGTCCTGCTTTCCGTGTTCCAGGTGCTCTGCGCACGCCTCTGGTCCATCAAGGCCCTGCGCGAACTCAGCGCGACGGCCACCGATCCGCAGACTCTCGCCATGGCCGAACAGCTCATGCAGAGCATGAACATGCCGCTCATGCTTCTCATCACGCCGTTCTTCTCCATACTGCAGGTCGTGTTCCTCGCCGGCGTCTATCACCTGATGATACGCATGGTCCAGCCCGACCGCGCCGATTTCGCCACCACCCTGCGCGTGGTCTGCTACAGCGCGGCTCCGCTCGTGCTGTGCCTCGTTCCCATGGTGGGTTCCGTCATCGCTACGGCCTGGTCCGTGGCCTGCGTGTTCATCGGCTGCCGCTACGCCCTGCGCCTCTCGTGGCTTCGCACTGTGCTGGCCCTCCTGCCCCTGTACATCCTTGAGCTTGCCGTCATCACGCAGATACCCGCCCTCATGAGCGTGTAGCCTGTTCGCGAAAAGAGAAAAAGAAGCGGCGCCGGTCATGGAGACTGGCGCCGCTTCCTTTTTGTCTGTCAGGTCAGGGACTGGTGATTCAGTCCTTCTTCTTTTTCATGACTGCGCGGTATTCCTGCACTGCGCGGTTATGTTCTTTCAGCGATTTCGAGAACTTGTGTTCCTTGCCCTTGCCCGTGGCCACGAAGTACAGGAACTTGTGCTCTTCCGGGGTCTTGGCGGCTTCCAGCGCGGCCGCCCCGAAGGAGCAGATGGGGCCGGGAGGCAGGCCGGGGCGGCGATAGGTGTTGTAGGGGTTCTTCTCGTCTTCCAGGTGGCGGAAGAGCAGGCGTCCGCTGAAATTGCGGCCCATGCCGTAGATGACAGTGGGGTCGGCCTGCAGGAGCATGCCTATGCGCAGGCGGTTGCTGTACACGCCGGCCACGCGGGCGCGCTCTTCGGGGACGGACGTTTCTTTCTCGACGATGGACGCCAGCGTGACGAGGCGGATAAGCTCGTTTCGGGAGGGGCGGCCTTCGGGCCAGAGCCTGTCCACCTGCTGCCAGAACATGCCTACGAGGCGGTTGGCCATGGAGCGGGCGGCTTCCATGTTCAGTTCGCGGGGCTTGGGGAGCAGATAGGTCTCGGGGTAGAGGAAGCCTTCGGCGGAGCTGAAAGGGATGCCCCAGTGCTGGAGGAATTTCGGGTCGTGTATGACGGAGGTGAACTCCACGGCCTTGCAGAAGCCCTGCTTTTCGAGCTGTTCGGCCACCTGCCACCAAGTCAGTCCTTCGCGCAGGGTGAGCCGGTAGAGCAGGGAGCGGCCTGAGGCCAGCATGTCCAGCACCTGTTCCGGCTTCCAGCCCGTGTTCAGCAGGAACTGGCCTGCCTGCAGACTGCGCCCCTTGTCTTCCCAGCGGGCAAGGAGCTGGAATTTTTTGGAATCGGTGACCACCTTCTGTTTTTCGAGCCTGTCGGCCACCTGGGCCAGCGTCATGCCGGGCTCGATGTCCACGATGACGCTATGGCCCGGAGCTTCGGGGGCTTTGGCGAGGAAGTCCTGCACTTCCTGCCATGCGAAGATGCCCGCGCCGAGGCAGAGGGCAAGCACGAAGAGAACAAGGCTGCGCAGGGTATGCGATTTCTTTTCCGGCTTCTGGTCGGGAGCGCTGTCGTTCTGGCTCATGCCCTCTCCCTCTTGTGTTCAGGCAGTTCGAGGAAGGATTCGAGGATGACGGCGGCCGCGTGCTGGTCCACTATCTCCTTGACTTTGGCGAAGCCGAGGCCCTGCTCGTAGAGCCGCTGTTCGGCATCGTTGCTGCTCAGGGCTTCGTTGATCCAGTAGATGGGCAGGTCAGTGCGGCGTTTCAGGGATTCGCAGAAGTTCCGCACCTGACGGGTGGTGGTGCATTCCGTGCCGTCCACATGGAAGGGCAGGCCGAGCACGATGGCGCCGGGCTGTTCCTTTTCCAGAAGGGCGAGGAACTCTTCCCAGAAAGCGGCCTTGGTCTCGCGCTTCAGGGTACAGCGGGGGAAGGCGAAATGGCCGTCCATATCGGAAACGGCAATGCCCACACGTTTGAGGCCGTAGTCGATAGCAAGATATTTCATGGTATTACAGGGTGATGAGGCCGGAGGAGGCGTGAGTCAGGGCATAGTGTACGGCGGCCGTGCAGGCCAGAGCCCAGAGGCCGGCGAACACGTCGTCTATCATGATGCCCCAGCCGTTGGGGAGCCAGCTTTCCGAGGCATGCACGGGCCACGGCTTCCAGATGTCGAAGATGCGGAAGAAGACGAAGGGCACGAGCAGGAAGGCGGCGTCGCGCCAGGTGGAATCGGCCGAGAAGGAGCTGAGGAAGAGCATGGCTATCCACTGGCCGACGAGCTCGTCGATGACGATGCAGCCGGGGTCCTTGCGGCCGAGAAGGACTTCCGCCCGCGTGGCGGCCAGCGCACCCAGCACGAAGATGGCGGCAAGCAGGGCAAGGCGCACCGGAAGGGAGAAGGGCAGGAAGAGGAAGGGCGCAAGAAGCACCGAGAAGAAGGAACCCGCCGTGCCCGGGGCCTTGGGGGAAAGGCCGGAAGGGGCGAGCCGGGCGAAGTGCAGTATGGCTTTGTCGAGGAAAGTCATGGAAGCTCCAGAGGTCAGACGTTCTTTTAACGATAGAGGGTCAGCCCGTGATTGGCAAGGGGCGTTAGAGCGCAGGAATGGAGCGCCCCGGCAGGAAGCCAGGTGCGGGGGAGCCGTCTTCAACCTTTCTCTTGTCAACTTTCCAAGCGGCTGATACGAAAGGGGCGTGCCCGGGTGGCGAAACTGGTAAACGCAAGGGACTTAAAATCCCTCGGCCTCACGGCTTTGCGGGTTCGAGCCCCGCACCGGGTACCATAGATATACTCCAAGACAGTCCCGCGTAGTCTGAAAAGACCGCGGGACTTTTCTTTTGTCGACCGGAAAAAGAATTCTTCATTAGCCCTTGACTTAAAAATTTCTTATTTCTATCATTTTGTTATCAATTAACCATATAAGTCGGATAGGGGAAACGCATGAAGTATATTTTTTCTGCCAGCTGTACCCTGAAGCACGGAAAGGGTCTTGCCATCAATGATGTCTATCATCGTTTGTGCGAGAAGTTTTCCGAGGTGGTCATCTATCATCGCGACTGCCGTAAGAAGCCTCTTTTCGGTGATGATGTCACTGTGATATCCGACTGCCCTGCCTGCCGCGAGCAGTATTCGCTCCTTCCCGGCGTGCGAGTCATCAGCGTGGAAGAAGCTCTCTCGTAACAAGTGCAACCACATGTTTTATAATAAATAATCATCCGCGACGTAAAAAGATTGCGTTGTAGATGAGTCCTTGTGAATGGTCTCCTGTCGCAACAAGAAGCCATGGGCCGCACACCTATCTTCTTGAGGATGACCGCGCCGGATAAGGGGCTGGCTTTTAGCCAGGTCGGCCGCTTGTCCGGCATCTTTTTTAATATCTCAAGAGAAATCAGTCGTTATCAAAAAAGAATAATTCTTGTTACTTAAAAATGACTTCATATTGACACAAAAATAGAAATAAATTACTAAATGAAATAATTCTGAAATATAATATTACAAGTGGCCTTATTCTCGAAATCGGGCCGCTTTACACGGCGACCGTCTCTTCAGCCTTGGCCGAGAAAGGCTCAGCAGCATGAAAACCAGCGTCGTTCACTGAGGAATGATGCGGGTAAGCATGGGTCAGACGGTCTGTGGCATCGGCATACAGGCAACCTCTGAAGGGACATCTCTCATTTCGGGAATTTTCTACTGAAAGGACTCCCCATGAACAAACAAAGAAACTCTTTTACTTGCAGAGTGGCGGTGGTGGCTGGCCTTGCAGGCATCATTTCTTTCTGTAACGCCGCAAATGCAGTCGAGATCCCGGTCAGCGACGCCGGGGTCATGCGTATTGTCATGCAGCACCCTGACAAAGCCGAAATGCCTGCCGTGACCTTCGATCACGAAGCTCATGTGGCCAAGCTGGAAAAGGACGGCGCTGACTGCACGGTCTGCCATACGGCTCTTGGCAAAAAGGATGCCAAGGGCATGAAGCCCTTTGCTGTCGTCCGCGGCTCCAAGGGCAAGACCCAGCTCATGGAATCCTGGCACAAGAGCTGTCTTGACTGCCATGCCAAGTATTCCAAGGCTCCGGATTCTTCCTCCTGCCGTACCTGCCATGACGCTGACGCCGCGGCTGACCAGCGTGCGCCTCTCAATTTCGACCGCGCTCTCCACGCCGCCCACATCAATTCCAAGCACATAGCCGCTGTTGCTCCCGCTGGTGCGGCCGATGCCGCCAATGTGAAGAATTGCGGTGCCTGCCATGTTTCCGTCGATGCCAAGGGCAAGGCCTATTACGCCCAGAATACTGAGGACGCCCGCAGCTTCTTCCGTACGGATTCCGGCGATGCCCGTGAACTCGCTTCCATCGCCCATAATACCTGCGTGTCCTGCCACATGGATACGATGCAGAACGGCGGCCCCAACGCCAAGGCTCTCAAGCTTCCTGTGAACTGCTCCGACTGCCACAGCACTGAAGCTCAGGCCAAGTTCGCCGCCGCCGGCGATTTCCGCCTTTTCCGCGGCCAGCCCGATGTCATCGTGCTGGGCGAAAAGCCTGCCGATGCTCCCAAGAGCCAGTCTTCCGCTCCCGAAGCGGCCATCAAGCCTGTTGCCTTCGACCATAAGCTCCATGAATTCGCTGCCGACTGCGGCGTCTGCCACGGCATGAAGATAGAGAAGGACGAGACCGGCAAGCCTGCTACCCTCGCCGGCAAGGGCCTCACCGCCTATGCCGCCGCTCATGACATGGCTTCCGCCTCTTCCTGTGTCGGCTGTCACGCCACTGTCATCGTCGAAGACAAGAACTGCTCCGGCTGCCATGCCGACCTCAAGTTCGCGGTGAAGGATTCCTGCTCCGTCTGCCACAGCGGCGCTCCTAAGCCTGTGGCGAAGGACTTCCCCGCCTTCCCCGAGACCAGAAAGGTGGCCGAGCCCATCGATCCCAACTCCGTGCCTGAGAAGGTGACCATCGGCGTGCTCTCCAACGAGTATAAGCCCGCCGTCCTGCCCCATCGCCAGATCTACAAGGCCATGCTCGACGGCATGAAGGGCAGCAAGCTTGCCGCCGCTTTCCATCAGGATTCCGTGTGCAAGGCCTGCCACCACAACATCCCCAACGACAACATCGCCAATCCTCCGTCCTGCGCCTCCTGCCACGACAAGGAAGTGAAAGCCGTTACCGTTGGCCAGGTGCCCAGCCTCAAGGCCGCCTATCATCAGATGTGCATCAGCTGCCACAGCAGCATGAACGTGAAGCCTGACTACGCGGACTGCGCCGGCTGTCACGAGCCTGTGGCCGCTAAGGATACCAACAAGAACAAACGGGAGGTTCGATAATGAAGCGCAGAGCGTTTCTTTCCCTGCTGACCGGCAGTGCAGCCGCTGCGGCTCTGCCCGTCAAGGCCAAGGCCGCTGGCGGTGAGTTCAAGGGCCACCCTGACAATATGGCTGTGCTCACCGACCTTACCAAATGCATCGGCTGCCGCAAATGCGAGACTGCCTGCTCCAAGGTCAATGATCTTCCTGCTCCTGTGAAGCTCGAAGACCGCAGCGTGTTCCAGGAACAGCGCCGTACCCATGCCGAGATCTTCACTGTGGTGAACCAGTACAAGGCCGACGGCAAGGACGTGTTCCGCAAGATGCAGTGCATGCACTGCCAGGAACCCGCCTGCGCCACTGCCTGCTTCGTCAAGGCCTTCACCAAGAATCCCGACGGCTCCGTGACCTACGACCCCACCCTCTGCGTGGGCTGCCGCTACTGCATGGTCGCCTGCCCCTTCAATATCCCCGCCTACCGCTACAGCAGCGCCCTGAATCCTGTCGTGCGCAAGTGCACCATGTGCCACCCCCGCCTGCAGGAAGGCAAGCTCCCCGGCTGTGTGGAAGCCTGCCCCACCGGCGCTCTGGTCTTCGGCAAGCGTTCCGAGATCCTTGCCATCGCCCGCAAGCGCATCGCCGAGAACCCCGGCAAGTATGTTGACCATATCTACGGCGAACACGAGATGGGCGGCACCGCATGGCTGATCATTTCCGGCGTGGACTTCGAAAAGGTCGGCATGCGTGAAGACCTCGGCTCCAAGCCTGCCGCTGAATATACCACTGGCGTGCTCGGCGCTCTGCCTATGGTCGTCGGCTTCTGGCCTATCGTCCTCGGCGGCGCGTACTACATGAACAAGCGCAAGGAAGAGATCGCCAGGGAAGAGCAGGAAGCCGCTGTGACTGCTGCCGTCGATCAGGAACGCCAGCGCGGCGAAGCTGCCGCCAAGAAGGCTCTCGACAAGGCCGCCAGCGATGCCAAGAAGGCTCAGGACAAGGCCGTTGAAGCCGCCAAGAAGGAAGCCAGGGAGCAGCTGCTTGCCGAACAGGCCGCAGCCGCCGCTGCTGAAAAGGAAGGTGAATAAGATGGCCGCTGAACAGAAAGAATCCGTCTTCAAGTACTTCGTGCGGCAGATCACCTCTCTGCCCAGAACTCCCGGCAATATTGCGACTCTCGTCATCTTTGCCTTCGGTGCGCTGATCACCATCATGCGCTTCACCCTCGGCATCGATTCCGTCTCCAACCTTGACGACAACAACCCCTGGGGCATCTGGATCGGCTTCGACCTGATGTGCGGCGTTGCCCTGGCCGCCGGCGGCTATACCTGTTCCTCCGCCTGCTATCTGCTGGGCTTCAAGCGCTACCACAGCGCTGTGCGTCCTGCCATCACCACGGCCTTCCTCGGCTACCTCTTCGTCGTCATCGCTCTGCTGTACGACGTAGGCCAGCCCTGGCGTCTGCCCTATCCTCTGACCGTTTCCTTCGGCACCACCTCCATCCTGTTCGAAGTGGGCCTCTGCGTGGGCATCTACCTGTCCGTGCTCTTCATCGAATGGTCCCCCGTGGCCATGGAATGGCTGATGAGCATCCGCCAGACCGAAGGCGAGAACGCTGTCCATCCCAAGGTCTACAAGGCTCTCGTGTGGGTTCGCCCCTACCTGCGCCGCATCCGCAAGATCGTGCTGTGGATGACCATCCCCCTCACGGTGATGGGCGTCATCCTCTCTACCATGCATCAGTCTTCTCTGGGCTCCCTGTTCCTCATCGTGCCCAGCAAGCTGCATCCTCTGTGGTACTCCGCCTTCCTGCCCGTGTTCTTCTTCGTGTCCTCCATGGCCGCCGGCCTCTCCA
>JAZQMJ010000014.1:0-33408 GCA_045543435.1 Mailhella sp. | reverse complement strand
TCGTCGTAACCGAGCAGACGCATCAGCGCGGAAAGCTGCGCTTTGTCCGTGAGCGTCAGGGATTGGGGGCCTCCCGAAGCCGCGGCGACCACGGGCGGGAGCTTCGGGGGCGGGGGGGGGGGGTTCAGCAGGAGCAGGCGTTTGGGGGGCGACCGGAACGGCTTCCACAGCAGGAGCCGCAGGTTCGGCCTTGGCGGCGGCCTGTGCGCTGGGGCTGAGGAGCTCGGTCACGGAAGGAGCCACGAACCAGTGATAGGGCTGGAGCATGAGCATCATGCCCATAGCCGTCACGAGCAGAGCGCCGCCGGGCAGGGCGAGGCGGGTGAGCGAGAGCAGGATGACGGCGGTGACGATGAGCACGGCGCCCACATACATGGTGCCTTCAAGGGCGTTCACCCAGGGGAGCAGGGCGGCCGGGATATAGGCTTCGATGGCGGCAGTCCACTCAGCCGGGGCATACTCGCGCACGAAGGGATAGACGTCGACGATGACGAGGGCCAGGCCGACCACGGCCAGGATGGCGGCGGAGAGGCCGAAGAAGCAGCGGCTGCGGCCTGCGGTGAGGTTGAGCAGGGAGCGGGCAGTGAGCACGGCCAGCGGAGCGAGCAGGGGCAGGGCATAGACGGCATCTCTGGTGTGCAGGCAGGAGAGCAGGGCCACGCCGCTGACCAGCCATATCCAGAGCCAGCTGGAGCCGCCGTCGGTCTTGCGGGCACGCACGGCGGCGGGGATGCCGCGAAGGGCGCGGAGCCAGTTCACGAACAGGGGCAGGAGTATCCACGGCACCCAGATGATGGGCAGGGCGGCAAGGTAGTACCACCAGAGCTGCCAGTGGTCGCCGTCGCCGAGGATGCGGCCGACGAGCTGGTCCTGCACTATGGCGCGGATGTAGCCGGTATGGCCGTCAAGGTAGAGCATGCCCATCCAGCCCGCGATAACGAGGAGCATGAGGAAGAAGCCGGGCAGGCCGTCGCGTCTGTTGAGGCGGCCGGGAGTGCAGCGCCAGAACAGGAAAAGCACGCTGGCGACAATAGCGAAGGCAATGCCGAGGGGGCTCTTGGCCAGGGTGGCGGCGGCAAGGATAAGCCAGCCGGAAGCCAGCCAGAAGGGAGCGAAGTTCTTTATCCAGCCGCGGTACAGGCAGGTCATGCCCAGCGTGACGAGGGCGGCGAAGAACAGATCCACCCGCGGGGAGGTGGCGATGCCGCTGATATAGACGCAGGAGAGGGCCACGAGGCCGGAGGCGAAGGCCACACGGCGGTCGAAGCCGGTGCCGCGGGCCAGGGCCCAGATGGCACCGATGAACAGCGCGTGGGAGGCGGCCACGGCAAGGAAGAGGGCCATGGGAGCGGAAACAGGGAGGCCCGGTATCTTAGTGAGGGCGTCCATGAACCAGAAATAGAGCGGAGGCGTGTCCGGAGAGGGCAGGCCGTTCATGGTGAGCACGAGCCAGTCGCCGTTCTTCACATTCATGAGAGTGTCGGCAAGGCGCATTTCGTCGGCGCACCACAGGGCGCGCACCTGCCAGACTTCAAGGAAGCTCATGGCAGCGACGAAGAGCAGAAGCATGGGCAGGCCGATATAGGACAGGCCGTTGAACAGCTTTTCCGCAGGACCGGCCGGGATGGGCGCAGGGGCGGGAGCTTCGGGCATGGCGAAGCTTTCGGCGTTTTCCACAGGGGCGGGCATGACGAGAGGGGCTTCGGCATCGTCTTCCGCAGGAGCTTCGGCATCGTCCTGAGGCATATCTGCCTGAGCGGCTTCGGGAGCGGCTTCGCCTTCGGCAGGCGCGCTTTCAGGCTGGCTCTCCGCTTCGGGAGCGTTTTCCGCGGCCTCGGCAATGCTTTCTTCCGCAATGGGGGCGGGGATTTCTTTCTTGAGTTCGTTGCGTTCTATGCTTTCGTCCATTTCATGCTCCGCTTGTCAGAGGATAAAGACCTATGATTCCGAGAATCATGCTGGAGTATCCCAGAATACGCGGTTCGGCGCAAGTCCTGCGCTGGGGATTGGTCCATTTAAATACAGATAAAGGAAAAGAAGGCCTTCAGTCGGGCTGGGCCGTAAGGGTAGAGTGAGGAGGGAATGATGCCTTAAAAAATTTATTAGGAATTATTACTAATAACTCTTGCCAAAGGGAACGCTTTTGTGTACATCTATCTCAACGGCGCAGGAAAGCGCCGCTCCCCCTTCCCCAACGCCACCCCAACCCGCACATAAGGAGTTCACCATGCAAGATAAGGTCCTCAACGCTATGAAAGAAGCTGGCAAGCCCGTCCGTCCTGGCGACATCGCCAAGGCCCTCGGCGTGGATTCCAAAGAAGTTTCCAAGGCCTGCGCCGAACTGAAGAAGGCAGGCAAGATCCATTCCCCCAAGCGCTGCTACTACGAGCCCGTGGCTGAATAAGCCCTGCTCCTGTAACGAAAAGTCGATACGAAGACCGGCTCTCCCGCCGGTCTTTTTTTGCCTTTCCCCGAGGGCTCTGTCGGTTGACATCATCCCCCTTTAGGTTTTTAGTATGTAAGTTCATATATTGCCCCGCTGGGGGCCCTTGCCCGTTTTATGGAACGGGCTTTCCTCTGTCCAAGGAGACCAACGTGTTCCAGCGTATCAAATCTCTTGCCGCTCTGTTCGCCCTTGGCGGCGTACTCGTTTCTGCTCCGGCCCTTGCCGCTGAAAAGCCCATGGAACTTCCTTTCATGGGCGGCTATGTGGAGGAGCATCCTGCCGTCAGTTCCGTGTGGAAGCCCTTCTTCGAAAAGGCCGAAGCCAAGTTCCAGGGCAAGATAACGTTCAGCTATTACGCTGAAAATATGCTGTATTCCAATCAGGCGGAAGCCGCTCAGGGCGTTTCCGACGGGCGCGCCGCCTTCGGCACCATCCGCCCCTCCGTCCATCCTGAAGAGTTCCGCCTGCTGGGCGTCATCAATATCCCCGGCCTCGTGCCGAATGCCGTAGTCGGCTCTCTCGTCCTCTCGGACATCATCGAGAAGTTCCCTGCCGTGCGTGCGGAGCTTCCCCGGAACACCGAACATTTCACGGCCTGGACCTCTGCCGCCTACCAGCTCCATACCAAGGCTCCCGTCCATTCCCTGAAGGAAATGGAAGGGATGAATATCGTGGTGTGGGATTCCGTGAGCCATGCCATGGTGCGCGAGATGGGCGGCAACCCTGTGCGCGTGAGCCCTCCCGATACCTATTGGACGCTCCAGCGCGGCCTGGCCGACGGCATCATGTGCCCGCTGGCGCCTCTCAAGGCGTATCGCCTTTCCGATCTGGTGAAGCATCACCTCATGTTCGACGCCATGGTGCAGGCCTTTGTCATGGAAGCCAGCCACAAGCACTGGAAGGCTATGCCCACGGCTATGCAGAAGTGGTTCAAGGCTGAAGGCGGCGCCAAGATGGGCCTTGCTATCGCCCAGACCCTTGAGGAGCGGGTGCAGGCCGATGTCGCCGTGATGGAGACCATGGAACACAAGTTCTGCGCCGTGCCCGAAGCTGATAAAGAAGCTTTCCAGAAGGCGAAGGACGCCGTGGCTGTCCTTTGGAAGGAATACTGTGAGGGCATAGACCCCAAACTGCTGGACGAGGTGCTCGCCTACGCCCGCAGCCGCGCCGAGTTCCACACCAAGGCATGGGATGCGGGCAAGTACCGCGACTAAGCACAAAGCATAATGAAGAAAGGCAGACCCTCGGGCCTGCCTTTTTCTATGGAAAAAGAGCGGCGTCCTTCGAAGGGCGCCGCTCTTTCTGCGTCAGGATATGTTCATCAGACCTTGGAAACGATGGGGACCACCACAGGGTCGCGGCCCAGCACGTCGCGGAAGAAGCGGCGCAGGCTGGAGCGTATGCGTTCGCAGAGCTTCTGCGTATCGCTGGGGTTGGTGTTCTCTATCTGGTCGATGACTATGCACTTCGAGTCTTCGAGCACATGGGCGTACTGCTGTTCGAAGACGAAGCCGCGCGAGATCATTTCCGGGCCGTGCAGTACTTCGCCGGTCTCTTCGGCGAGCACCAGCACTACGGCTACGAGGCCTTCGCCGCCGAGTATGCGGCGTTCCTTGAGGACCACGCGGCCCACGTCGCCCACGCCCTTGCCGTCCACCATGACGGATTCCACGGAGACCGGCTCTTCAAGGCGTGCGCTGTCAGGAAGCAGGGTGATGGGCTGGCCGTCTTCGATGATGTGTATCTTCTGCGGATCGACGCCGCAGTCTTCGGCCAGGCGGGCATGCAGGGCAAGGTGGCGGTATTCGCCGTGCACCGGGATGAAATGCTCGGGCTGGGCGGCCTGGATGACGTCGATGAGCTCTTCCTTCTGGGCGTGGCCCGTGGCGTGGACGGTGCGGCTGCGGTCGTGGTAGACGCTGGCCCCCAGGCGGTAGATCTGGTCGTGGACCTTGGCGACGGAGCGTGCGTTGCCCGGGATCACGCGGGAGGACATGATGACAGTGTCGCCCTCGTGGATGGAGAGGTGGCGATGTTCGCCGCGGGCTATGCGCGCCAGGGCAGAAAGGGCTTCGCCCTGCGTTCCGGTGGCAAGGATGACAGTCTGCGCCGGGTCGAGCTCAGGGAAGCCGAGGGCTTCGCTGTAAACGTTGTGGGGCTTCTCGATGAGGCCGAGTTCCACGGCCTTTTCGATGTTGGTGGAAAGGCTGCGTCCGCTCACGAGCACACTGCGCCCGTATTTCTGCGCCAGTTCGATGACTGTCTTGATGCGGCGTATGTGGCTGGAGAACAGCGCGATGACGATGCGGCCTTTCGCCTCCTGGAAAATGGGGTCGAGGTCGTCGCGCACTTTGCGTTCGGGCTGGGAGCGGCCGCTCTGTTCCACGTTGGTGGAGTCGGCCATGAGCAGGCGGACGCCGCCGTTCTTGGCGAATGCCGCGAAGTCGGCGCAGGGATCGTATGTTTCCTCGCCGAGCGGGGCGGTGTCGAGCTTGAAGTCGCCGGTGTGGATGATCTTGCCCACAGGCGTTTCCACCGCGAGGGCATAGCACTGCGGTATGGAATGATGGACAGGGATGAAATGGAAGGTCAGGCAGCCGAGCGTCACGGAACTGTAGGCCGGCTTGGCTATGAGCTCCACGCGGTCCAGCACTCCGTGCTCGCCGAGCTTGTGTTCCACAAGGGCCAGAGTGAAGGGGGAGCCGTAGATGCGCAGGCCGCGCAGGCTCTTATATTGATGCAGGAGCCAGGGAAGGGCGCCTATATGGTCTTCATGGCCGTGCGTGAGGACTATGCCCAGCACGTTTTCTTCTTCCGTGAACACGGATTCCAGACGGGGGATGACTACATCCACGCCGAGAAGGGAATCATCCGGGAACATGAGGCCGCAATCTATAAGCACCACGCCCTGTTCGGTCTGCCATTTCTGGCAGTTCATGCCGATCTCGCCGTGGCCGCCAAGCGGTGTTATGGTCAGATAGGGTTCATTCATTTTTTGAGGCATCCTTTTTTAGCTGTTTTTATTGTACTCCATGCTGAGGCAGAGTACAAGCTACTTGTGCCGGCTAATTCTCTATGTATAATGCGCCAAGCCCGTATTCAGGAGTCTCCCCATGTCCTTCCTCTCTTCGCTTGCCGTTGCCATAGCCCTTGCCATGGACGCGTTTGCCGTATCTGTTTCTGCGGGCGCCTCTCTGCGCAGGGTTGATATCGGCCACTATCTCCGCATGGCGCTGGCCTTCGGCTTTTTCCAGGCCGCCATGCCTGTCATCGGCTGGGCTCTGGGGATTTCCGTGAGGAGCTGGATAGAAGCCTGGGATCATTGGATAGCTTTCGGCCTGCTCCTGCTCGTCGGCCTTAATATGCTCCGCGAAGCCTTTTCCGGAGAAGAGGAGGAAGAGCGCGGCGGCGACCCTTCCCGCGGGGCGACTCTCGTCCTTCTTGCCGTGGCGACCAGCATAGATGCCATGGCTGTCGGCCTTTCCTTCTCCATGGCGGGCATATCAGTATGGATGCCAGCGCTCGTCATCGGCCTCGTATGCGCGGTCCTCACCGCTCTGGGCATAAAGATAGGCTCTTCGCTTGGGCGTTCGGAACTGCTCGGCGGAAAGGCCGAAGTCGTCGGCGCGCTCGTGCTCATCGGCATCGGCGTGAAGATACTGCATGAGCACGGGGTATTCTGAAAATGTCGGCATCCGCAAATACTACTTCCATGCTCTTGACCCGGGAGCTTTTGCGCGGCACAAAGAAAAGAATAAACCTCGCGGAGGTACTATGATAACTCCCATACGAGCCGAACTTACGGTGACAGACAACGTGCCTTTCGGCCAGCCGGTGCCCGGCCCCGAAGGCGAGCGCCGTTTTTATGCCCTTACGCTGGAGCGTCCGGAATGGAAGAGCTGGCAGCCCGGGCAGTTCATCATGCTTCGTCCTCTTTCCTGCGAGGCGTCCGTCTGGGCGCGGCCCATGACCATCTGCCGGGTGACGTCGCAGAGCCTCGTGCTGTTCATCCGCGTCGTCGGCCCGGGCACTGACCGCTTCTCCCGCCTGAAGAGCGGCGACAAGGTCGTCGTGTGGGGGCCTCTGGGAACGGGCTTCGAGATGCGGCCCGATACGCCCACCCTCCTTCTGGCCCGCGGCGTGGGCATCGCTCCCTTTGCCGGCTATGCCGACATGCATCCGGATACTTCCAATCTTTCCATGCTGTTCGGGCACACGCTGCCCAGCAGCAACTATCCTACGGATGCCATGGCCGCCCGCATGGAAGTGGAGAGCCTGCATGACCGGACTCCTGAAGAACTGGAGACGTTCCACAGCGTCATGCGTCAGCGTATGACTGAGTATAAGGAACGCGGCGGCATATGCCTTGCCTGCGGCCCCATGCCTTTCCTGAAGAAGGCGTGGAAGGTGGCCAATGAACTCGATCTGCCCACGCAGCTCCTTCTTGAAGAACGTATGAGCTGCGGCATAGGGGCCTGCCTCGGCTGTTCCACCATAACGTCGAAGCACTGGCCCGACCCTGTCAAGGCCGGCCTCCCCGTACAGACATGCACCAGCGGTCCTGTGTTCTGGGCCAAGGAACTCGACCTTGACGCTTCTATCCCGGCAAGGAGGTCTTGATGGATCTTCACGTTTCTCTCGTTCCGGGCCTTCTCGAGCTGAAGAATCCCATCCTGAGCGCCGCCGGCACCTTCGGCAGCGGTCTTGAATATATGCCCTATGGCGATATCACCCAGCTGGGCGGCATCATCACCAACGGCCTTACCCTGCGTCCCTGCATGGGGTCTCCCATGCCGCGCATCGCGGAAACGCCTTCCGGCCTCCTCACTTCCGTGGGCACGCAGAGCGATGGCGCAGAATACTTCCTCCGTGAAGCTCTGCCCCAGCTCCCGTGGCGTGAAGTTCCGGTCATCCCTAATCTGAATGCCAATTTCGTGGATGATTTCAGTGAACTGGCAGGCATGCTCGCCGCAGAGGAAGGCATAGCCGCCCTCGAAGTGAACCTTTCCTGCCATAACGACAACCGCTCCGGGCAGAGGTTCAGCCAGAATCCCGTGACGGCCGCCCGGGCCGTCAGCGCAGTGAAGCGCGCCGCGGGAAACAAGCCCGTCATCGCCAAGCTCTCGCCTCAGATCATGGATATCGTGGAAGTGGCGCGTTCCGTGGAGGCCGCCGGAGCCGATGTCATCTCCTGCATAGGCAAGGTGCAGGGCTTGGCTGTCGATGTGCGGGAACGCCGTTCCGTGCTTGGCAATATCACGGGCGGGCTTTCCGGGCCTGCGGTCAAGCCGCTGGCGCTGAGGTGCGTCTGGCAGATAGCCCGTACTGTGGACATCCCGGTCATCGGCGTGGGCGGCATACGCAGTGCGCTCGATGTACTGGAATTCCTGCTGGTGGGCGCGCATGCCGTTTCGGTGGGCTCCGCCAGCTTCAGCGATCCGGAGACTATTTTCCGCATCGTCCAGGAGCTGCCTGCCGTATGCGAGGAATACGGCATCAGCGATATCAGCGAGTTCCGCGGCTCCATGCAGGCATGAGCGGGGCAAAGATAAGGATATGAAAAAAGGGGCTTCGCGCCCCTTTCTCATTTAATTCCTGGTGTTTTTGCCCAGCAGGCAGGTCACCTCATAGGGGATGGTCCCCCACCAGTCCGCCAGTTCCTGTGCGGAAACGGCATGGCCCGGACCGCCAAGGATATGGACAGGGGCGCCGGGCGCGGGCGTGAAGGGCAGGTCGGTGAGGTCGAGGCAGGTGGTCTGCATGGCTACGCGGCCGATGACGGGAACGCGTATGCCGTTCACGCACATGCAGGCTTCGGGGGCGGGATTGCGGCGGTAGCCGTCGGCATAGCCTATGGCTGCCCAGCCGACGAGGCGGTCGGACTCGGCGGTGTAGCTCAGGCCGTAGCCCAGGCTTTCCCCTTTGCGCAGGGGGCGCACGCAGATGAGCGGGACGGATACGCTCATCACGGGCAGGAGGCCTTCGCAGTCCTTTTCGCGCGAAGTACCGAACTGGGGGTTGTAGCCGTAGATGGCGAGGCCGGGGCGGCAGATGTCGCCGCAGCGTTCAGTATGGCTCACGAGTCCGGCCGTATTGCCCAGAGAGCAGGGCAGGCCGGGGAAGAAGCGGCGCATGGTCTCGGAGGCGCGAGCGAAGAGTTCGGCCTGACGCAGGGTGTAGGCGTCGTTTTCGGGTTCGTCGGCCACGGCGAGGTGGGATACCAGAAGGACAGGGCGCAGCCTGCCGCTGGCGGCGATGAAGGCGGCGGCCTCCTCTATTTCATCGGGCTGGAAGCCGAGGCGGCCCATGCCTGTATCCGTCTTTATGGCTATGGAGAGCATGCTGTCGTCCTGGCGCGAGCGCATGATGGACTCAACAGCCTTGAGGCCTTCCCAGTTGTGGACGAGGGGGGTGATGCCCTTCTCAAGGGCGAGAGCCACATCTTCCTCACTGAGCGTGAAGCTGAGCAGGGAGACGATGTTCCCGGCGTAGCCATGGTCGCGGACCTGACGTCCTTCTTCCAGCGTGCCGATGGCGGCCCAGTCGATGCCGAGTTCCGAGAGGACTTCCGAGGCGGGGAGCACGCCGTGCCCGTAGGCGTCAGCCTTGATGACGGGCATGAGAGATTTCCCCTTGCGCATCAGTATGCGAAGGTTATGCCGGAAGTTTTCCCAGTTGATGTGAACGAGGCATGAGGATGGGATCATATCTACTCCGGGCCGGATTCTTGCGGCATCCGGCCCCTGCAGGGGCTTTTTTTCAAGAGCATTGTATGCTATGGAAACGAGGGATTCAGGCGCGGCCTGAAACGAGCCTTCAGTTTTTATTTCCTTCCCTTTGGCTCTACCTTCTCTTTCTCCGACTTGCAACCGGGAACTGCCGTGTTTTTTTCTATAATTTTCTCTTCCGCATTCTGGCGCGCCGCTGCGTGCGCTCTGCTGATATGCCTGTGTTCCGTGCCCGCGGAGGCTTCCGGCCTTCTCGATATGCAGAAATCCATGAGCACCAGGGGTGAAGAACCCTGGAACCTCAAGGCCGACAAGCTCGTGAGCATCGATGACGGCGTCATCGTGGAAGCTTCGGGCGGCGTGCTGATCCAGCGCGGCAACGACTACATGAAGGCGGATTTCGCCCGCTACTACACTGCCACCAACTGGATATTCGTCCAGGGCAATGTGGAAGTGCGCATGGGGCGCGACATCCTCAATGCCCGGGAAGCCGAGTTCGACCTCAATTCCCGCGTGGGCTGGCTGAAGGAAGGCAGCGTCTTCATGGCCGGGCCTCACATGTACGTTTCCGGCAAGCAGGTGGATAAGCTTTTCGGCGACCGCTATGTGTTCAAGAACGCGCGTGTCACCCTCTGCGACGGCGACCGCCCCGCCTGGGCCGTGGATGCCGACGAGGCCGAGGTGGAGATCGACGGCTATGCTACGCTCCACCACACCACGCTGAACATCCTCGATGTCCCTGTCGTGGATGCTCCGTTCATGATACTCCCCGCCAAGACCTCCCGGCAGAGCGGCCTGCTCATTCCTGACGCCGGTTACAGCAGTCTCAACGGCGGCTTCTATTCCCAGCCCTACTTCCATGTCATCGACGAGAGCCGCGACCTGACCTTCTACGCCACCTATATGGGCCGCGCCGGCTTCATGCCCGGCATTGAATACCGCGCCCATACCCGCGAGCAGGACAAGACCTGGCTGGCTCTGGATGTGCTTTACGATAAGCACACCTTCACCAGCGAACTGGACGACCGCGTCAACTCCAACGACAAGAGGATAAACACCAACGAGGAACGCTTCTGGCTGCGCGGCATGGGCGACGGCTATGTGGGCGACTCCCAGTGGCGCTACCGCTATAACCTCGACTACGTCTCCGACCAGAACTACCTGCGCGAGTTCCGTTCCATGCTGAACGGCTTCAACAGGTCGCGCGATGCCATGTACGATATGTTCGGCCGCGACATAGCCGAAGTGGACAAGAACCGCGTGAGCGAAGGCTTCGTGTACCGCGAATGGGACCGCGCCATGGTCTCGCTCGGCTTCCGCTATGAAGAGCTTCCCTACCTCGGGCATGGCAACAAGAAGCACCGCGACGACACTACTGTCCAGCGTATCCCGTTCAACGCGTACCTGTACAAGGGCAGGATAGTCGAATCCCTTCCCATTGAGATCCAGGGCGAAGTCTCTACTTCCTATGAGTACCGCAACAAGGGCGTGCGCGGCCTCCGCACCGAGATACATCCCGAACTCAGCGTTCCTGTGAGCCTGCCGGGCATGTCCATCATCCTGAACGGCGGCGTGCGCCAGACCTGGTACAACAGCACCCATTACCACAAGGTCACCTCCGATAAGGCTACCCGCGGCAGCGGCACCAAGGACCGCTTCATCCCCGAGGCCAGCGCCACGGCGTTCACGCAGTTCTCCCGCGTGTGGCAGATGCCGGAACGGGCTCTGGAAGCCACCGAAGAGAATCTGGGTGAGAGCAGCTGGGTCGGCTTCAAGCATCGCCTCCAGCCCCGTGTGACCTACGGCTGGATCCCGGAACGCGACCAGAGCGAGAACCCCATCTTCCAGGAGATGGACCGCATTAAGCCCTCTGAACAGGTCCGCTTCGGTGTGACCAATATCCTCACGACGAAGAACTCCACTGTCGTCAGGGATAAGGAAGGCTTCACCCATAAGGAATCCTTCCGCGATCCCATCCGCTGGGAGCTTGCCAGCGGCTACGACTTCGAGGAAGCCGGCCGCAGCAGCTATCGCGACGAGTTCAAGCGCAAGCCGTGGATGGACGCCTACTCGAACCTCGAGTTCAGCCCCCTGGACTGGCTCACGCTGGGCAGCAAGCTCTATATGTCCATGCACGGCGACGGCCTGACCAGAACGGACACTTCTGTCACCTTCCGCAATGAGCGCTGGGGTTCGTGGACCATAGCCTATGACCTGCGCAACCAGTATTACAACTATCGCGACGAGATGAAGCGCGACAAGAGAAGCGATATGCGCTTCACCGGCACCAAGCGCCTGCTCACGAATACGCTGAAGCTCAAGCTTTCCAAGATGTTCGACGTCTATTTCAAGACGGAGGACGATCTCATCTCCGGCCATAACCTGAGCTGGGAAAGCGTCCTGGCCTATCGCCATCAGTGCTTCCACCTGCTCGGCGCTGTCGAAAGGGACGGCCGCGATACTTCCTTCCGACTGCTGCTCCAGTTCCCCGGCTTCAACATGTGAGGCTGATATGGTCGTTCGGCTTGCCTGCGGGGCTCTTCACGGCGTAGATGCCTACCGCGTCGATCTGGAGGTGGACTGCAGCCGTCAGGGCATGCCGTCTTTCGTGATGGTCGGCCTTGCGGAAGGCGCGGTGCGCGAGTCGCGTGAGCGCGTCCTGAAAGCATTGCAGAATTCCGGCTTCAAACTGCCTGCCGCGCGCATCACAGTAAACCTCGCTCCTGCGGACAGGCGCAAGGAAGGCTCTGCTTACGACCTTCCTCTGGCTCTCGGCCTTCTGGCGGCGGCAGGCGTCATCCCTGCCGAAGTTCTCGAGGGCTGGTTCACGGCCGCGGAGCTTTCGCTGGACGGCAGGCTCAAGCCCGTGCCCGGCATGCTTCCCCTTGCCCTCCTTGCAAGGAACGAGAAGGCCCGCGGCCTTATCGCCGCACCGGAAAATGCCGGAGAAGCCGCCGTCGTTGAAGGGCTCCCCGTCTATGCGGCGCAGACGCTCGGGGAAGCTGTCGCCTTCCTCATGGGGCGCGCCACCATAGAGCCTGCCACTCCTGCCGAGCCGGAAGAGGCTTCTCTCTTTCCGCTCGACTTCGCGGATGTGAAGGGGCAGGAACGCGCCAAGCGCGCCATGGAGATAGCTGCCGCCGGTGCGCACAATCTTCTGCTCATCGGGCCTCCCGGGAGCGGCAAGACCATGCTTGCCCAGCGCATGCCCGGCATACTCCCGCCCCTCAGCTTCGAAGAGGCTCTGGAAGTCACCAAGATATACAGTGTGGCCCGCCTGCTCCACGGGCATGGACTCATGACGCAGAGGCCCTTCCGCACTCCCCATCACAGCGATTCCAGCGTTTCCATCATCGGCGGCGGGATACCTCCTCATCCCGGCGAAGTGAGCCTTGCGCATCATGGCGTCCTGTTCCTCGATGAGCTCCCGGAGTTCCAGCGGCAGGCCCTTGAAGTCCTTCGCCAGCCTCTGGAGCAGGGCATGGTGTCCATTTCGCGCTCTACCTATTCCATCACCTATCCTGCCGACTTCATGCTCGTCGCGGCCATGAATCCCTGCCCCTGCGGCTACAGCACGGACCCCCGCCATGCCTGCACCTGTTCAGCGCAGGCGGTCGCCCGCTACCGGGCGCGTCTTTCCGGCCCCCTTCTGGACCGCATCGACCTCCATGTGGAAGTTCCGGCCGTATCGTATGAAGACCTGAGAGCCGGGCGTTCCGGCCCCAGTTCTGCCGAAGTGCGGGAAAGGGTGCTGAGGGCGCGCGAGGTGCAGTCTCTGCGCTACCGGGGCACGAACTGCCGCACCAATGCCGGGCTGGCCGGCTCCCTTCTGGAAGAGCATTGCCGCCTCGGTTCGGCAGAGCATGAGTTCCTGGGCGCGGCGGTCAGGAATCTGGCGCTTTCGGCTCGTGCCTATACGCGCATACTCCGCGTGGCCCGCACCATAGCCGACCTTGAAGGTTCGGCCTCCATCACTCTGCCGCATATCGCTGAAGCCCTGAGCTGCCGCATGCTCGACAGGGAGCAGGCATGACCTATCTTTCTGCGCTTTCTTCCGCCGCGCTGGCATGTGCGGCTTCTCTTGGCCTTTTCTTCGGAACGGCCAATACGCTTCTGCATATCCCCTATGCCATACTTCTGTACCCGGCTGCTCTGTATGCCATAGCCCTGCGTTCTCGTTCGCCTTTCCGGCTGGGCTGGATGGCGGGGACTCCGGGCGCGGCGGCCTGCCTCTACTGGATAGCCGTTGCCGCACATAAGTACGGCGGCTTCCCCTGGCTCCTGGCGGCCCCCTGCTCCATTCTGCTGGGCATGTACGTCAGCCTGTGGGGCGGCCTGTTCGCGTGGTGCGTGGCCCGCATGGGGGCTTTCCCTGCATGGCGGCGCATCGCGGCGGCAGGCCTTCTCTGGATGCTCTTCGAATGGGCGCGGGGCTGGTTCTGCACCGGCTTCCCGTGGCTTCCGCTCTCCGCCGGGCTGGCGGCATGGCCTGTCCTGCTCCAGCCTTTGAGCGTCACCGGAACGTACGGCTATTCCGGCCTCCTTGCCGCGGCGGCCTGCCTTGCCTGCGAGGCTCTGGGAGCATCGGAAAAGAAGGCCTCGGCTTCGTCCAGAGCCGTTCCCGCATTGGCGGCGGCCGTCATCCTGGCCTGTTCCGCCGGCTTCGGTTTCTGGCGTCTTGCGACGTTCTCGGAAAAACTGGCAGGGCAGGGCGTTCCTGTGGCCGTGTCCATGGTGCAGGGCAACGTGAGGCAGAACGTGAAATGGACGCCGGAATATCAGCTCTTCACCATGGAGAAATATCTCCGGCTCAGTACGGAAGCGATACGCGTCAACGTTGAAGCCCTCAGGGCGCAGGGAAACTCTGCCCCTTCTGCCGACAGGGCTGTCGCCTCGCTGGGGGCTCCGATAGGGACGAAGGGAGACCCTGCTCTGGCCCCGGCCCTTCCGGATCTCCTTCTCTGGCCCGAAACGGCCATGCCCTTCGCTTATCCCGGCAGTCGCAACAGCGAAGAGATACGCCGCTTCGTGCGCACGCTCGGCATCCCGCTCGTTTTCGGAGCGCCCGGGGTGGAATATGAACCGGGGGCAAGAAGGCTGTTCAACCGGGCCTTCCTGCTCACTGCGGCAGGCGATGCCGGGCATTACGACAAGGAGCATCTCGTGCCTTTCGGAGAATATCTGCCTCCTGTTTTGGACTGGAAGATATTCGAGCCTCTGCTTCAGGGGCTGGGCGGCTTCACGGCAGGCGGGGATGACGAGCTTTTTCGACTCAAGCCGAAGGGGCGGCCGCAAGTGCCCATGGGCATGCTCATCTGCTACGAGGCCATTTTCCCCGAACTGGCCCGTCAGCGTGTGGCCGACGGCGCACAGCTCCTGCTGAATGTCAGCAACGATGCGTGGTACGATTTCACCTCTGCTCCCATGCAGCATCTCCAGCTTTCCCTCATGCGTGCCGTGGAGCAGGGGCGCTGGGTGGTCCGTTCCACGAACAGCGGCGTCACCGCTTTCCTCGACCCTCTGGGCGGGGTCCATGCCATGGGAACGGAACATGACGGCTGGGCTTTGTTCAAGGATGGCGCGCTTACCGGCACAGTGCTTGCCTTGCGCGGCCATACGCCGTATTTCTATGCGCACCCGTGGCTTCCGGGACTTGCGGCCTTCATGCTTGCCGCGTTATGCTTGCCCCTTCTGAAGCCGTTCCGCCCTTTCGGGCGTAAAGAAAGATAAAAAGAGAAAAGGAACTCACATGATACAGCTGGCTGAACTCCGTGCGCGCTGCAATGCCCTTGCAGAGCAGTTCAATTCCCTCTGGGGCCGCCTTGACCTGCCTTCCAAGGAAGCCCGCCTCGAAGAGATAGAAAAGATCATTTCCGCTCCCGATGCGTGGAACGATCAGGAAAAGATGACCCCCGTGCTCAAGGAAAAGAGCCGCGTGGAAGCCGAAGTGGCCCGCTACCGCGAACTGCAGAACGCCTATGAGGAGACCCAGGAGTGGCTGGGCTTCGTGAGCGACGGCGAGGAAGACGCCCTCGAAACGCTCAACGAGCAGGCCGACCTTCTGGAAAAGCTCCTCACCCAGACCGAGATGACTGTGCTGCTCAGCGGCGAGGCCGACCACATGGACGCCCTCATCGACATCCATCCCGGCGCCGGCGGCACCGAAGCTCAGGACTGGGCCGAGATGCTCGAGCGCATGTATCTGCGCTGGGCCGAATCCCAGGGCTTCAAGTCCGAGATCGTCGACCTCCTGCCCGGCGACGAAGCCGGCATCAAGTCCGTGACCATCCGCATCCAGGGCGACAACGCCTACGGCCTCCTGCGCGGCGAAAAGGGCGTGCATCGCCTCATCCGCATCTCCCCCTTCGACGCTTCCGGCCGCCGCCAGACTTCCTTCGTGTCTGTGGACCTCATCCCCGACGCCGGCGAGATTCAGGGCATCGAGATCAAGGAAGCCGACCTTCGCATCGACGTGTACCGCGCTTCCGGCGCTGGCGGCCAGCACGTCAACAAGACCGAATCCGCCGTGCGCATCACGCATATCCCCACGGGCATCGTGGCCCAGTGCCAGAACCAGCGTTCCCAGCAGAGCAACCGCGACAGCGCCATGCGCGTGCTCAAGGCTCGTCTCTACGCCTATGAGCAGAGCAAGCGCGATGCCGCCCGCCAGGCCGACTATGCCGGCAAGGACGCCATCGCCTTCGGTTCCCAGATACGCACCTATACGCTCCAGCCCTACCGCCTGGTGAAGGACCACCGCACCGGATGCGAAGCTGGCGACGTGGATGCCGTGCTCGACGGCCGCATCGACGCCTTCCTGCGCGATAACCTGCTCTACAGGCACGAACAGGCGCAGAAATAGCGGCCTTGCGCCTTGCAACGCGTGGGAATTAGGGCTATACAGACTTATCACCCGGTTATAAGGTTCAGGTGTCCCTGAGCGTAAAATACACTGTTTATCCCGTCATCCCAGAGGCGGGCTCACCCGAATGTCGGAGAAGTCATGAATAAGAGTGAACTGATCAAAAACCTCGCAGAGCAGTCCAATATTTCGCTCGATGAAGCCACCCTCGTGGTCAATACCTTCGTGGACTGCATGAAGAACGCTCTTCTTGAAGGCGACCGTGTTGAGATCCGCGGTTTCGGCAGCTTCAAGGTGAAGGAATATGGTTCCTACGCCGGCCGCAACCCTCGCACCGGCGACCGTGTGGAAGTCAGCCCCAAGCGCCTCCCCTTCTTCCGTGCCGGCAAGGAACTCAAGGAATATCTCAACGACTGATCTTTTCAGCAGATGTAAAAAAGGCAGGCCGTGCGGTCTGCCTTTTTTTTCGTCCTTTTTCCAGCCCTCTTGAGATTGCTGGCTTTGGGGTGTAGATTCTGCCGGAGAATGAGGTTGCAAGTATGGCACTTATGCGTTTTGTTTCGTGGAACGTGAACGGCTTCCGCGCCGTGAGCAAGAAGGATGACTGGGAGTGGTTTTCCCGCACTCAGGCCGATGTCGTGGGCCTGCAGGAAACGAAGGCTTCTCCCGACCAGATACCTGCCGAACAGCGTGAGCCGGAAGGCTGGCATTCGTGGTGGTCTTCTTCCACGGTGAAGAAAGGCTATTCCGGCACTGCCGTGTTCAGCCGCCGCCTGCCGCTGAACGTGGAGCATGAACTTCCCGACCCGGACTATCACGGCGAAGGGCGCGTGGTCCATCTGGAGTTCCCGGAACTCCACTTCTTCAACATCTATTTCCCCAACGGCGGCGAAGAGCTTTCCAAGGGCGTGTTCAAGCGCGTGCCCTACAAGATGGGCTTTTTCGATGCCTTCTTCGAGTACGCTGAAGAACTCAGGGCCGAGAAGCCCATCGTGGTCTGCGGCGATTTCAATATCTCGCATCGCGAGATAGACCTCGCACGCCCGAAGGAGAACGTCTATAACACGGGCTTCCTGCCCGAGGAACGCGCCTGGATGGACCGCTTCGTGGAAGCCGGCTATGTGGACAGCTTCCGCCATGTGCATGGCGACGTGACCGGGGCCTACAGCTGGTGGTCGTACAAGACCCGTGCCCGCGAGAGGAACATCGGCTGGCGGCTCGACTATTTCTTCGTCTCTTCCGAACTGCGGAACAATATCCGCGATGCGTGGATAGAGAACGATGTCTATGGTTCCGACCACTGCCCCGTGGGGCTGGCTCTGGAACTCTAGAAGGCGGAGGAAGGGGAGATGTTCAGTTTCTCTGCCGGCCAAAGGGTACAAAAAAAGCCCCGGTGCAATACCGGGGCAGGAAATATGGGGCGAATGACCGGGGTTGAACCGACGACCCCCTGGGCCACAACCAGGTGCTCTGCCAACTGAGCTACATTCGCCACGCAGGAGTGATAACTAGTCTATTCCGGGGGAATGGTCAAGCATTTTTTGGGCGGTCTCTCGATTTTTTGTCGATTTGGCATTTTTGGAGGAAAAATTGGACAGTTTTCTTATAGAGGGCGGTGTTCCGCTCAAAGGCACCATAGCTGTGAGCGGTTCCAAGAACGCCGCTCTGCCCATCATCATGGCCGCCATAGCCGTTGACGGCGACGTGACCTTCACCAACGTGCCCGACCTCAGGGACGTGAAGACCACCATCAAGCTCCTCAACATCCTCGGCCGCGAGTCTGTGTTCGAAGATGGTATGGTCCGCGTGAAGAACGGCGAGATGAGCATTGAAGCCCCCTACGACCTCGTGAAGACCATGCGCGCTTCCGTGCTCTGCCTCGGCCCTCTGCTGGCCCGCAAGCGCGAAGCCAAGGTCTCCCTGCCCGGCGGCTGCGCCATCGGCGCCCGCCCTGTGGATCAGCACCTTTCCGCCCTGGAGAAGATGGGCGCGAAGTTCGACCTTGAGCACGGCTACATCCATGGCCGCTGCCCTGACGGCCTGAAAGGCGCGCATATCCGCTTCGACTTCCCCACCGTGGGCGGCACGGAGAACGTGCTCATGGCCGCCTGCCTTGCCGAAGGCGAGACCGTGCTTGAGAACGTGGCCCGTGAGCCCGAGATCGTGGATCTTGCCAACTTCCTCAATGCCTGCGGCGCGAAGATCGAAGGGCAGGGCAGTACTGTCATCCGCGTGCAGGGCGTGGAGCGTCTGCGCGGCTGTGAGTATGCCATCATGCCCGACCGCATCGAAGCCGGCACCTTCCTCATTGCGGCCGGCGTCACCGGCGGCGAGCTGCTTCTGAAGAACTGCCCCTTCGACGATATGTCCGCCGTGGTGGACAAGCTTCGTTCCGCCGGCATGGTCATCGAAGAGACTCCCGAGGGCGTGCTGGCCAAGTGCGGCGAGAACGGGCTCAAGGGCGTGAAGGTGAACACCCGCCCGCATCCCGGCTTCCCCACAGATATGCAGGCCCAGTTCATGGTCCTCATGTGCTGTGCCGAAGGCGGCAGTCTCATGGAAGAGAACATCTTCGAGAACCGCTTCATGCATGTGCAGGAACTGGTGCGCATGGGCGCGGACATCCATGTGACCGGCTCTTCGGCCATGGTCAGCGGCGGTGTGAAGCTCATGGGCGCGCCTGTCATGGCTTCGGATCTCCGCGCCGGTGCGGCTCTGGTCCTTGCCGGCCTTGCCGCCGAAGGCGAGACCCGTGTCCAGCGCATCTACCATGTGGACAGAGGCTATGAACACCTTGCCGAAAAGCTTTCTGCCGTAGGTGCGAAGATACGCCGCATAAAGGAAGAAGACTGATGATTGCGCCGGTGCGATGAGTGCCGGCGTTTTTCTTTCCTATGAGTCGCAGCTGTCTTCCCGCTCTGCTTTTCCGGCAGACACTTATCCTCGCACTTATTGCGGGTGCCAGCACTTTCCGGGCCCCTGCCGTGGGTGCGGCTCTTCTCGCACTGCTTGTTTTCGTGCCGGAGCGGGGACGGAAAGGGCTTTTTCTGGCTCGGACACTGAAACTCCTGGCGGCCTTCCTTATCGGCTATGCTGTGACGTGGATATCCGTGCCGGAAGTGCCGGACAAGCCCTCGTGGGCTTCCGTGCCGCGGCAGGCCGTGCTTGTGGAGGGCGTTGCCGAAAGCGTGACAGGACTGCCCGGAGGCCGGGTGCGCGTCCTGCTTGGCGAGCTCAGGCAGGCTGAGGTCCCGTCGGAGATAGCGCCGGACAGGCGGGAGCGGATACGCAAGGCCATGGAGCCGCCTCGTTTCGCATCTGCAGAGAGCGGCCGGAAAAGCTATGCCGGAGGCGTGTTCCATGATGACAGGGCAAGGCTTCCGGGGCTTGCGGCCCTGACGCTGGATGCCGGGACTGTGGAAGAGCATGGCCGCCCTGCGGCAGGACAGAAGATGACGGCGCTCCTTCGGCTCTTCCCTTCAGGAGGAAGCCGCAATGCCGGAGAGAGCGGCCCTGGTGCGTACTGGGCGGCCCGTGAAGTGTGGCATAACGCCCGCCTTGTCCGGCAGAAGGGGATGCCGCTCTTCCTTCAGTTCGACAAGGTGGAGGGCTTGGCTCATGCCGCGGCAGAAAGGCGTGAGGCATGGCGTTCTTCCATGGCTGGAATGCTGGGCTGTTCCCAAGGCAAGGCTATGCTCACGGCATTGCTCTTCGGCGACCGTTCAGGCCTCAGCCTGCGTACGGTAGATCTCTTCACGCGTGCGGGGCTCGTGCATTCGCTTGCGCTTTCCGGACAGCATCTGGCCCTTGCCGCGATGTTCGGCATGCTTTTCGTCTTCCTGATATCGCTGGGCAGGCCTCAGCTGTTCCAGCTCCTGCCTAAGAGGACGCTCATAGCCTGCGCCGGTCTGCCTTTTGCCTTGGGCTATCTGTTCCTCGGAGGTGCGCCGTTTTCTCTGGTGCGGGCCGCCTTCATGATGCTGGCAGGAGCGATATTCCTCTGCCTGCGCCGTCCTGCCGCTCCGCTCGATGCGCTTCTTGCCGCGGTGCTCCTGCTGTTCATAACGTGGCCTCAGGCTGTCTTCGACCTCTCGGCCCAGCTTTCCGTGCTCGCCGTTGCGGGCATCATGCTGAGCCTGCCGCTTATCTCAGCCGTCAATGAGCGTATCCCCATCCGATTTGACGAGACATGGTATCGGCGCTGGCCGAAGAGGGCCCTGCGCTGGACGCTGGCACTCATCGTCGTTTCCTTTGCCGCGCAGACTGCCGTCCTTCCCGTACTGGCGTCCGTGTTCGGAACAGTGAGCCCGTGCTTCTGGCTGAACCTGCTGTGGCTTCCGCCGCTTACCTTCGTCAGCCTGCCGCTGGCCGCTCTGGGGCTCGTCCTTATCATGCTGTGCGGCCCGCAGAGCTTTTCCGCACTGCTTTTCGAGGCGGCGGCATGGCCTGCCGACATCATGCTTGCTCTGCTGGAAATGCTGGATGCCGGCGGCCTCCTGCCCTTCATCCAATGCTTCCGCCCTGCGCCGTTCAGCTCGCTTGGCTATGGTGCAGTACTTGCGGCTCTGGCCTTTCTGTTCCAGAGAAAAGTTAGCGGGAAGCCAGCTTGCCATCCGCTGAAACGCCTGCTCTGCTTCGGACTGCTTTTCATGATGGCGGGGCAGGCTCCGCAATGGCTGGACGATATGAAGGCCGCCGGGGAAAAGCGCGTCACGCTTTCGATGATAGATGTAGGAGCTGGGCAGGCCGTCCTGCTGGAATATCCCGGAGGGCGCGTGCTCATTGATGGCGGCGGCAATAATACGCCTTTCTTCGACTGTGGCAGGAGCATAGTCGCCCCTATGCTGACAGAAGGCAGACTGCCGCGACTCGATGCCGTCATCGTGAGCCATTGCGACGTGGACCACGCACGAGGGCTTCGGTGGATACTGGAGCATTTCCGTGTCGGCGCACTGTACTGGTCGCCGGTCTCAGCGGAACGCGCCGTCGGCGGAGAGGGAAAAGTCCTGAGGGAACTGGCTCGGAAGCACGGCATCCCGGAAAAGCTTCTGGTTCGCGGCGATGTCCTGAAGCTTGGCGATGGGCTGGAGCTGAAAGTCCTTGCGCCTGATTTGTCAGGCAGTGCAGTCCCTTCGGAAAAGGAACTTTCCAGCAATGATGCCTCGCTCGCGCTGAGGCTTTCCCGGAATGGGCAGGGGCTTGCCCTGCTCTGCGGCGATATGCTTTCTCCAACCCTGGCCAGGCTTGCGGAAAGCGGACAGGAACTGCGTGCGGAGGTACTGGTCCTGCCGCATCATGGAGCGGCCTCCAGCTTCCAGAAGAATTTTTATGATGCCGTTTCCCCGCGTGTGACCTTGGCGTCGGCCGCTCCATTCAGCCATTTCGGATTCCCCAGCCGCAAGGTCAGGCAGGAGATGGAACAGCGGGGAATCCCTCTCCTGAGTACGTCGGAGCTTGGTACGTTCCGCATTCTCTGGAAATTTGAAAAGGGGCGTCATGTTTTGAGTACCCCTATATCTCAGCCATGAAAAACGCCTCCTTCTGTTCAGAGGGAGGCGTTCTGTCATGTATCGCTGTCAGGCCAGCATATCTTTCAATTCTTCGAGGATGCGTTCGGGAGCGATGCCCGTGATGCAGGCATTGCCCTTGGAGCAGACACCCGAACCATGGAGCGAACAGGGGCGGCAGGGCATGTCGAGCTGGATGACGCGGTCTTTCTCGCCGGAGGGGAAGAAGCCCCACTCGCGGCAGGTAGGGCCGAACATGGCCAGAGCCGGAGTTTCCACGGCAGTGGCAAGGTGCATGGGGCCGGAGTCGCCGGTGACGAGCACGTCTGCGCCGTCGAGCAGGGCGCAGAGTTCACGCAGGCTGGTAGCGTTCACGAAGGAACAGTCTGCTTCGCTTTCGGGCAGGCCTTCGCCGCGGCCGATCCAGAAATAGCGGATGCCGTTCTCCCGGAGCATAGCGGCGAATTCCATCCATACGTCCATGGGCCAGCTCTTCGCGCTGTGCGTGGCGAAGGGATGCAGGGCCACGAGCGGATTGCCGTTTTCGCGGAGACCAGCCAGCTTTTCCGCCGCCCAGCTCTTTTCCTCTTCGGAAAGGAAGATGCAGGGGCGAAGGGCTTCCGGTCCGGGAACTTCAGCCTCGTCATACAGGCCGATGGCATAGCGCTGGGGCACGTTGTACTTCCGCAGGGCTTCGCCGAAGAACCTGCCCTTGCTCCAGAGGAATATGCGGCGCGCAAAGGACATCTTCTTGTAGATGAGGATGGCGTCGCGCCAGATGCGGGCCATCATGCCCGTGCGCAGGTTGCGGTGCAGGTCGAGGAGCGGGGAGTCCTTATACATTTCCATGATGCGGCGGAAAAGTATGGGCTGGTTCTGGCCCTTCAGGTCGGCATCGTCACAGCCGATGACGTTCTGTACGGCCGGATGGTTCTCGAAGAGCGGTTCGAAAGCTTCCTTGGTGACGACAGTGAACATCGTCCCATGCTTTTTGTGCCAGTCCAGAAGGACACCCGTGGTGAGTACGATGTCGCCCATGGAACTGAAACGGACGGCGACCATGTGCTCGTTGCTTATCGTGGCGGAATACCTTGCCATACAAACCTGCCTTTGCGTTTGCCCCTGTTTTACGTCTGCCGGAAGGAAGCGTCAACAGGGGAGATGATGCGGGGCTCTGCCCCGCACCCCGCGGGGGAAATAATTCCCCCGGGCCCCCTAATCCTGAGGCCGCTGAGTTTTGCGAAGCAAACACTCAGCGGCCTCAGTGATATGGGTGCAGGGAGATTATCTCCCTGCCGGTGGGGGCTGGGGAGGCAGCGCCTCCCCAGCATTCTTACTTCGTACCGAAGATGCGGTCGCCGGCGTCGCCGAGGCCGGGGATGATGTAGCCGTTTTCGTTGAGGTGGGAATCGAGGGAGGCGGTGTAGATCTCCACATCGGGGTGGGCGTCGAGCACGGCCTTCACGCCTTCGGGCGCGCAGACGAGGGTAAGGGCGTAGATGTGGGTACAGCCGCTTCTCTTCAGGATGTCGATGGTGGCGTTCATGGAGCCGCCGGTGGCGAGCATCGGGTCGAGAACGAAGGCGATGCGTTCATCCATCTTGGTGGCGAGCTTCTTGTAGTATTCCACAGGCTCAAGGGTCTCTTCGTTGCGGTAGAGGCCCACGATGCTGATCTTGGCGCCGGGGATCATATCGAGCACGCCGTCCATGAGGCCGATGCCGGCGCGGAGGATGGGAACGATAGTCACCATCTTGCCGGCCATGGTGTCCACATCGACGGGGCCGGCCCAGCCTTTGATAGTCGTCTTTGCCGTGGGCATATCGGCAGAGGCTTCGTAGGTGAGCATGCTGGCGATTTCTTTGGCCAGCATACGGAATTCGCTGGTGGAGGTGCTTTCCTTGCGCAGAAGGCCGAGCTTATGACGGACGAGCGGATGATCGACGACGTGGAGAGCCATAGAAGAAACCTCGAGGTTGGAGTCTGCAGGGTTAGCCTGTATCAGCGTTATACCGCGCGGCCAGCAGCAGCGTCAACAGAGCATTGCAGACGGAAGGCGTTCGGGCAGCGAAAAAGCCCCGACCTTTTCAGGCCGGGGCTTGTATCTGACTTGCGTCAGGGGAGGACTGGCCTCCCGGAAGCGTTAGTCAGCGAGTTCGAAAGGCTCGCCGCCTTCGCGCTTCATGTCGATGGCGATCTTCCACAGCACGGAGACCACGAGGGCGCCGATGGCAAAGATGCCGAGGGCAACGGACACTTCCCAGAAGGTGGGGGTGTACACTTCGTAGGTTTCGTAAGGAGTGGGAGAGAAACCGCCGATGAGCAGGCCGAGGCCCTTGTCGGTCCAGGAGGCGATGATGAGAGCCACCAGAGCCCAGGGCAGGATCTTCAGGTTGTGGCGGAACTTGGGGATGGCCAGGAAGAAGAGGCTCACGAAGGCCAGCACCACAGCAGTCCACATCCAGCCGGTCACCCACACATCAAGGCCTTCGTGGCCCATGAAGATGAAGTGGATGGGATGGCCGTGGCCGGGGATGCCGCTGTAGAAAGCGGTGAACAGTTCGCAGACATACAGGAACACGTTCAGGCCCATGGCGTAGGCGATGGTGATGGACAGGGCGCGCACCACCTTCTTGCCGGGATCGAAGCCGGAGAGCTTCTTCACGAGCAGGAGGCCGAGCAGCAGGATGGAAGGACCGGCGCAGAAAGCAGAGGCCAGGAAGCGGGCGGCCATGACGGCGGTGAGCCAGTAATGGCGGCCGGGCAGGCCGGCGTACAGGAAGGCGGTCACAGTGTGGATGGAGAAGGCCCAGAAGATGGACACGACGACCAGCCACTTGATCCAGCGGGGAACAGGAACGTGACGGCTTTCATGCTCGAGGGAGGTCCAGCCGATGACAGCGTTCAGGATGAGGTAGCCGCAGAGCACGGTGGCGTCCCAGAACATCACAGAGTTGGGAGTGGGATGCAGGAACACGTTCACGACGCGCTGGGGCTGGCCCATATCCACCACGATGAAGAGCATGCACATGATGACCGCGCCGATGGCGAGGAATTCAGCGAACACGATCACGCGATGGTAGGGGTGATAGTGATGGAAGGTGGCAGGAAGCACCAGCATCACGGCAGCGGCGGCCACACCGACCAGATAGGTGAACTGAGCGATGTAGAAGCCCCAGGAGATGTTACGGGTAAGACCGGTGATCTCGAGGCCGTAGATGAGCTGGAAGACATACACCACGAAGGCGTAGCCGATGATGCCCAGCAGGAACAGGAGCCACAGATAGAACTTGGGAGAACCCTTGAGAACTTTTTCGACCATGGTTCCCTCCTAGATGATGTAGTAGACGCCGGCATCGGTGCCCAGGCTGGGCTTGCGGCGGATGCAGTAGTTCTTGCCGAGGACGCTGCGAACGATGGAGTTGGGATCGTTCAGGTCGCCGAACATGATGGCGCCGTTGGAGGCTTCCACGCAGGCAGGCATCTGGCCCTTTTCAAGGCGTTCGGCACAGAAGGTGCACTTTTCGACGACGCCGCGCATACGGGTGGGGTAAGCGGGGTTCAGGTCCTTGATGTAAGGACGGGGGTCGCCGAAGTTGAAGCTGCGGGAACCATAGGGGCAGGCGGCCATGCAGAAGCGGCAGCCGACGCAGCGGTGGTAGTCGATGGCCACGAGGCCGCCTTCAACCTTGTAGGTGGCGCCGGCGGGGCACACACGCACACAGGAAGGATTGGTGCAGTGGTTGCACAGCAGGAGGAAGCGGCGTTCTTCGATGTCTTTGGGGAGGATCGGATTGGGATCGTCGGCAAAGGCGTGTTCGAAGGTGTCGTCCCAGATCCACTTCACTTCCTTGGGGCCGGGCTTGCTGGGAACGTTGTGTTCCTTGTGGCAGGCTTCCATGATGGCGCGGACGGATTCAGGAGACTTGAAGCGGCGGGTGTCGATGACCATGGCCCAGCGCTTGGCCTTCTTGGCTTCGGGGTAGGCTTCGTAGGTGGCTTCGGCCGCTTCGGCCTTAGCCGCACCGGCAGCCAGAGCGAAGGTGGAAAGGCCGGCGACCTTGAGGAAATAACGTCTACTAGAATTCATTGTTGTTCCCCTGGGGTATGACGTGGCAATCCCAGCAGTAAGGGCTCACGCTGTTGGCATCGTGGCACGTATCGCAGAATTCGGCCTTGTTGGTATGGCAGGCCATGCAGGTGTTCTGCAGGCTGGTCTCCCACTTCTTGCCGTCAGAAGCGACGTAGATGCGCTTGGTGTTGCGGAGGGCTTCATCGCGCCAGCTGATGAGCAGATCCATGTGGTTGGCGGCCATCCATTCTCTGGGTTCAACGCAGTTGGTGCGCTCTTCGCCGAAGAACTTCACAGGAGCCTTGGGCAGTTCGAGCTTCACAGGTTCATGCTTGCCGGAGAACACGTTGGTCCAGAAGGGAGCGGTGAACAGCCCGACAAAGATGATGATGCCGGGGATGACTACATTCTTGTTATACATTTACGCTTCCTCCGAGTCGGCGGGATCCGGATCAGGATTGGCGAGATCTTCCTGACGCAGGTTCATGGTACGGGGGATTTCGCCCTTCATGACCAGAGCGTTGGCAACGAGTTCATGCAGGCCGGAAACGGTCACGCCGGGCACCCAGTAGTCGACGAGCGGAGGCAGGGCGGCACGGTCGAGGGCGCAGACGCAGCCCATCCAGTTGACGCCGTGCTTGTCGTGCACATAGCGCAGGGCGTTGGCGCGGGGGAAACCGCCGCGCAGGCGCTGATCCATGATTTCTTCAGCGTTGAGGCCGGAACCGGAACCGCAGCAGAAGGTTTCTTCGCGGATGGTGTGTTCGGGCATTTCAACGAAGTTGTTGCACACGTTCTTGAGGATGTAGCGAGGTTCTTCGAGCAGGCCCATGGCGCGAGCAGGGTTGCAGGAGTCGTGCCAGGTGGTGATGATCTCGTCGTTACGCTCAGGACGCAGGTTCAGCTTGTTGTGCTTGATGAGGTCGGCCGTGAACTCGGCGATGTGCACCATCTTGGTGGCAGCGGCGTTCTTGAACACAGTGCCGGTGATGGGGGACACGGGAGTTTCCATCTTGGAGGGAGTGGGGCCGTTGTAGGTGGCCATGTACTGGTTCACCACGCGCCACATGTGGCCGCATTCGCCGCCGAGGATCCACTTGGAGCCGAGGCGTTCGGCTTCGTGGTACATCTTGGCGTTCAGCTTCTTGGCAACGTCGAAGGAGACGAAGGAGCCGAAGTTGCCGCCTTCGGAGGCGTAGGTGGACAGGGTGTAGTCCAGGCCGATTTCGTGGAACAGCATCAGGTAGCCCATGAAGGTGTAGATGCCGGGGTCGGCGAAGTAGTCGCCGGAGGGGGTGATGAAGATGACTTCATGACCCTTTTCGTTCCACGGCGGATCGATACGGATACCGGTGATGGTCTCGATATCGTCGCTGAGGAATTCCACGATCTCGCGCATGGAGTGGGGCTGGATGCCGAGGTGGTTGCCGGTGCGGTTACAGTCGTTCACCGAGTTCATGATCCAGTGGATGCCGAGGCCCAGGTCGAGCAGCATCTGGCGGACGATGACGGTGATCTCGGCGGTGTCGATGCCGTAGGGGCAGAACAGCGAGCAGCGGCGGCACTCAGTGCACTGGTAGAAATAGATGAACCATTCCTTGATGACGTCCTTGTCCAGCTTGCGGGCACCGGCGAACTTGCCGAGGAGCTTGCCAGCGGTGGTGAAGTCCTTGCGGTACACGGAGCGGAGAAGTTCGGCGCGGAGGACAGGCATGTTCTTCGGGTCGTTGGAACCGATGAAGAAGTGGCACTTGTCGGCGCAGGCGCCGCAGCGCACGCAGCAGTCCATGAACACCTTCAGGGAGCGGTGCTTGTTGAGAGCGTCCTGAAGGGAGTTGAAGAGGATCTGTTCCCAGTTTTCGGGCAGTTCCCAGTCTTCGTTATCGGGGGCCCAGTCGTGGGCGTTCACAAAGCCAAGTCCCTGAAGGATATCCGTCTTGGCGGGGTAGCAGAAGCTGCCGGGGCGGAAATCGGGCTTGGTGTCCATCCAGCCTTCCTTGGGGAAGGCAGCAGGCGTTGCAGCCAGCAGTTCATTGGGCGTGGGCATTTTTGCCATGTCCGGTACTCCTTAGGCTTCCGTCTTGGTTTCGGGCATCTTGTCTACAGGGAGACCGGCCTCGACCATAGCTTCACGGTAGTCGTCTTCATATTCGGCATAGGTGTGGAAGTGAGCGGGCTTGTTCCACGGGTTCACATGCCGTTCTTCGCGGGTGTTGCACTTCATGTTGCGGGTAGGAGTCATGAAGACGCCGCCCATGTGCATCAGCTTGGAGAAGGGGAAGTAGATGAGCAGGGCGCTCACCAGGGTGACATGGATGAAGAACATGGCGCCGAGGCCGCTGGGATCGACGGGGGACAGGGTGGCAAGGCCCATGATGACGTCCTTGGCCAGGTTGATGTCCACCTTGCTCACATAGCGCATGCAGATGCCGGAACCGGCAATGGCGATGAGCAGGAAGAGAGCGAACCAGTCGGCAGGCAGGGAGATGTAGCGCAGACGCTCAGAGAACACGCGGCGCAGCAGCAGGAAGCCGAGGCCGGCGAGGATGAAGGCGTCGGTCAGATAGAAGCGGGGAGCGCCTATCTGGAACAGTCCGTCCACGAATTCGATGGCGGCGATGCAGGAGGGCACCGGGTCAAGGAAGAAGCGGGCGTGGCGGATGATGATGATGAGCATGCTGTAGTGGAACAGCAGAGCGAACACCCAGAGCCACTTATTGGAGAAATAAGTGACGCGGGGAGTGCCGTCGATGGTGGTGCGTTCCGCGCGGGTGTTGCGGAACAGGGAACGGAAGGCGAACACTTCCAGGATCATGCGGCCCACGACGGCAGACGTGGTCCACGGGCATTCCAGACGGTTGGGCTTGATCCAGTCGTGAGAACGCTGCTGGCCGGCCACCGTGGGGATGGCGAAAGGCACGGGCGATTTAGCCCAGCAGATGATCTTCCAGATGAAGCCGATGATGAACACAGCACCCGCTACCAGCGGTAAAATAACGCCGAGCAGATACTGCAGGCCAAGTGCTGACCCCGCCCATCCTATAAACAGGATAAGCAGAGTTGCCGCAAATGCGATGGTCATTCCTCTACCCCTCGATTTTCAGTTTCAGGAGCAGCTTCCTGCTCCCTCCGAAGCTTGGCCAGACGGATCACCGCCGACTGGCTTCGCTTTACTTCTTCCACTCGTATCCTGAACACGCGCTCACGGGCTTCTGAATACATATCCAGAGCCATGAGGCCCAGGGTATCCACGCGGGATTCCATGGCGAGGTATTCGTTCAGGACTTTTGCGCCGGAGTTTTCCGACTTCAGGCACTCGGGCATGATTTCGCTGCGCAGTATCTCCTTGAGCAGATACAGAGCCCCCACGGCTTTGGAGGGCTGCATGTCCTGCACGGCGCGCACCCATACGAGGTCGTGAAGAGCGTTCTTCACGGTTTCAGCATCGGCCTCCTTGCCGATGACTGCGTCGTAGAGGACGTCGGCGGCGATGCGGGTCGTTTCACCGACAGGATTGGCAAAACGGTCGCGGTTCGTGCGCATGAATCCTTTGCTGTCCAGAGGATAGCTTGCGAAGAAACGATTGACCCAACGTTCCACCAGCACGTCGCGCTGGCTGCTGCACAGTTCGATAATGTCCATGTAAGCCTGCTAGAAAGTTGATGAAAATCAGACGGCCCGAAAGAGGCCGCTAATGTGTCAGATAGTAGCTTAAATTTGGGCAGGGTTCAAGTCGTCATTCTGACAAGCATGAAGTGATTCAACAATAAAATCATATAGTTGTCGAAAAATAGAAAACTTTGTGAAGGCTATTGGCCCATGCCGCTAGTGTCGATGAGAGTCGAGTTCGTGAGGGAAGGATTTTTTACAGAATTGTCATTTCTGCAGTCGTCAGGCTTTTTTTCTCCGCCGCAGAAGCCAGCGACTCCGAGGTCCAGACCGGGGACTTCGGCATGCCCTGAGGGGGCGGCATCCGCGCTGGGCGAGGGAGGAACGTGGTCTGCTTCACGGAGGAAGGCTGGGAGGCCGCGGAACTCCACGAAGGGGAGCCGGTCGGATCCGGCGGAGAGGACGTGGGCGCGGTTCTTCCAGAGCCGGAGCTGGAGCAGGAGCATGTCCGGCTTCAGCAGGCCGAAGCGGTATTCCGGCAGGGCCATGAGGTCGGGGGCGTCCGCAAGGCCGGGGATGTCCTTATGGGCGGCGGCGATGGCCTCATTCAGGGGCAGGCCTTCGGCTATGCGCTTCGTCATGGCGCGGATGAGCCAGATGTCGCGGCTGTCTTCCGCCACGGGGAACCATGCGGCATCGGGCAAGGAGGACGCCTGCCCGGCAAGGGTCTGGCAGGCCCGACAGCTGGGAGAGAAGAAGACCTGCACGGAGGTCTGTTCCGGGCGGGGGAGCGGCGACCACAGCTCCGAAGCGTCGCGCAGTATGCCGCCTGCGTTGACGGCGAAGAGCAGGGCCCACGCCAGAAGGAGCAGGGAACGGCGGGCGCACCTGTGGAGAGCCGTCTCGCGGAGCAGGGCGAAGAAGGTCAGCGCGATGAGCAGGCCGACGATGAGGCAGTTCATACAGGGGGCTGTGAGGCTCATGACGGCCATGAGCAGGATGTCGGCGGAAAGGGCGGCTCCGGCAAGGAGACGGGCGGCCTGGGGGAAGCGCAGAACGCAGAAGAGGAGCGTGAGGCCGAAGAAGGCCGAGCCTGCACTCCAGAGCGAGACTCCGGCCAGACTGAAGTCCTGGAACAGGGCGCATCCGTCCGTGAGGCAGAGATCCTTGCCTCCGGAAAGCTGTACCCACAGGCAGAAGGAAAGGCCAATGAGGCCGAGCATGAAGGGCGATGTGGGGAACTGGCGTTGTGATCGCATGGCGGCTCCGTAGATTCTGTCCTTATTCGAAGGTAGCCCAGGGATGGCATGGCGTAAAGCCTTTTTCTGGCTGGCATGCATGCTGGCAGATGCTTGTCTTTTATGGTATTGGAGTTCCGACAAGGAGAACGAAGATGCAGTACCCGAATATAGACCCCGTCGCCCTCAGCATAGGTCCTGTGCAGCTGCACTGGTACGGCCTCATGTATGTGTTCGCTTTCGCAGCCGGCTGGCTTCTCGGCCGCTGGCGCGCGTCCCGCCCGTGGTCGAAGTGGAAGGCGGAACAGGTGGACGACTATGTGACATGGGTCATGGTTGGCGTCATCCTCGGTGCGCGTATCGGCTATGTGCTGTTCTACGACCTGCCTTTCTACCTTTCCGCCCCGCTGGAAATGTTCAAGATCTGGAATGGCGGCATGTCCTTCCACGGCGGTCTGATAGGCGTGGTCACGATGAGCTGGCTCTGGGGGCGCCGCAACGGCAAGTCGCTTGTGGATATCCTTGACTTCGTCGCCCCTCTCGTACCTACGGGCCTGCTCTTCGGCCGCATCGGCAACTTCATCAACGGCGAGCTCTGGGGCCGCGTGACGGATGCCTCCATCGGCATGGTCTTCCCGCATGCCGGGCCTCTTCCCCGCCATCCTTCCCAGCTCTACGAGGCCGGGCTCGAAGGCCTCCTCACCTTCATCATCCTTTGGATATATTCTTCCAAGCCCCGCCCCCGCGGTTCGGTGGCCGGCCTCTTCGCCGTGCTGTATTCGCTGAGCCGCATGTTCGTGGAATTCTACCGCATGCCCGACGCCCAGCTCGGCTATCTCTTCGGCGGCTGGCTGACTATGGGGCAGGTGCTCTGCCTGCCTCTGCTTGCGGCGGGGGTCTGGCTCATGGCGAGGGGCAGGAACAGCTGACCTCTGGTAAGGTCTGTCGATAGATTGACAGCGGCATGGATGATATATAAAGAAATCCAGATATAAAAATATCCTGCTATAAAGGATGCGTCCATGTCTCGAAAATCTCTTTCCTGGTTTGCCGCGTTTGTGCTGGCTGGGCTTTCCTCTTGCCCCGCAGTCGCCAGAGCTGAAGTGCTTGAAGCGGAGTTTCCGGAAATTGTCGTTACTGCCGCCGTGGAAGGCGCGGAAGTGAAAAGGCTTCCCGCCAGCGTTCAGGTGATAAGCCGCAGAGAGCTGGAGCAGGCGGGAGTGCGCAGTGTGGAAGACGCCCTCACCCGCTTCGTGCCCGGGAGCGGCGACTGTCAGCCCGGAGCTTTTTCGAATGTCGGCCTGCGCGGTTTCCGTTCCGGGGCCAGCGCAAGCTCCGTGCTGGGCGACAGGGTGGTCGTGCTTATCGACGGCCTGCGTTCTTCTTCCGGCAATACTTCCGCCATACCTTTCGCCATCGTTGACCGCATAGAAGTTGTGCGCGGCCCGGCTTCGGTGCTTTACGGCTCTTCGGCCATGGGCGGCGTCGTCAATGTCATCACCAGGCGCGGCAAAGGGGAGATGCGCGGCGAGGTGGGAGCATCCTGCGGGCGTTTCGACCATGCCAAGGGATACGCAGGCCTGCATGGCGCACTTTCCGACGAGTGGGGCATGGCTCTGGGCGTGAGCTCCTCGAAGCGCGGCGACTATGAGACCGGCGGCGGCCGCTCCTGCGATAATACCGAGACAGCCGATACCGATGCCGGGGCCACGCTCACATGGTCGCGCGGCTCCTCCTCCATCCACCTGGTGGGCCTGCATCGTTCCGTGTACGATACCGGAAGCCCGGGAAGTACCTCGTGGGCGACTCCTTCGGACCGCATCGGCCTGCACTACAGCCATATTTCCGGGCAGGTCGAACACGGAACGGACGAAGGCCATTCCTTCAGTGCGGCTCTGTACGGGAACAGGAACGTGTACCGCTACATTTCCAGCGAAGGATCCCGCTACACGACCTATACGGCCGGGACGCGTCTGACCGCCGCTTTTTCCCTTGGCGACTGGGGGCGGCTCTCCATGGGCACGGATTTTGCCAGCATACGCGAGAAGATGGGCGGCGAGTCCATAGGCCAGCCCGACTCACGGAACGAGGTGCTCGGCCTTTTTGCTGAATACCGGTACGAAGCAGATTCATTCTCTCTGTTCAGCGGCCTTCGCTACGACAGGTACGACGGCACGCTCAAGGGCAACAAGGGCGTTGTCCAGCCGCGCGCGTCGAAGGATTTCGAGAACGTGAGCTGGAGTCTGGGCGGGGTGTACTGGCTCACGGACTGGCTCGGGCTCAAGGCCAGCGCGGGCACGGCTTTCGTTGCGCCTACGGCGGTGAACCTCGCGGGCGATTTTCGCGGCGCGTGGGGGCATTATGTGGGCAATCCCGACCTTGAAGCCGAGACCTGCCTTTCCGCTCAGGGCGGCTTCGAACTGCAGTACGGCGGCTTCCGTGCGGAGCTCATGTATTTCCAGAGCTGGTATGAAGACCGCATCACCGGCGTCTACGGCTATGGCGGAGAGCCTTCCACATGGAAGAACGTGGCTTCGCAGAGGCTGAACGGCTTCGACCTCGAGCTGGCGTGGAAGGGCGAGTTCGGAAAACTCACGATCTCTCCCTATCTCAACGCCGAGATCTTCACCAAGATGGAGAACGGCGACGGCAGTGAAGTGACGTACCTGCCGCATCACAGCACTGTGGCGGGCCTCGGTCTCGGCTGGGGCAGGGCGTGGCTCGATGTGAACGCCCGTTTCACCGGCACACAGATCCAGGGCGGCCCGGACAAGGAAGAGGACTACACTGTCTTGAACGCAAAGCTCACCCTGCATGCAACGGACAGCCTCGACCTCTATGTGGGCGTGAACAACCTCACCGACCGCTATTATGCCGTGACCATGGGCTACCCTCTGCCGGGGCGTGCCGTGTACGGCGGCTTCACCTATAAGTTCTGACATCCAT
>JAZQMJ010000013.1:0-5699 GCA_045543435.1 Mailhella sp. | reverse complement strand
GCTGAGGGCAAGACCACTCAGCTCGACGGCGACATCAACTTCAACTGGGCTTCCAACAGCCGCACTCCTGTTGACGCCGATGTCAACGTTGTGCTCGACGGCGCCGACTCCAAGTGGGACGGCAGTTCCCTCGTGAGCTGGAGCAACATGTCCGCCGACGAAAAGGCCGTTGAATCCAACCTCGCCGTCACTGGCCTGAACGTCACCCTGAGCAACGGCGCCGTGTGGACCCCCGTTGCCGTGGAAGAATTCGACAACCAGAACGCCGACGGCACCTACACCGGCCAGAAGGCTCTCGCCATCAACACCCTGACCATGAACGACGGCGTCATCGCCATCGACTCCGGCGTGGATGCCGCTGTTGAAGAAATCGCCGGTTCCGGCGGCGAAGTGCATATGGCCAACGCCGACGAGCTGGGCTCTCTCACCGCCGAAAAGGCCGACGGCGTGGCCCTGCAGGTGAGCGCCATCGATCCCGAGACCCGCGAAATCCAGAACGCCGACGAAGTCACTCCTGAAAAGCTGGCCGAAATGGTCGCCCAGGTGAAGGCCGAAGGCGCCACCGTCACCGCCTACGCCCCCGAAGGCGACGTGGAAGGCGGCACCGAAGTCACTCCCGAACAGCCCGGCGAGGAAGGCGGCGAAGTCATCGTCCACCGCAACACCCTCATGGATTCCGCTCTCCAGATCGCTTCCGTGAACACTGTGGCCCTCGACAAGATCCTCACCAACGACGTGCGCAAGCGCCTTGGCGACATCCGCTCCGACAAGAACACCACCGGCGTGTGGATGCGCTGGGACGGCGGCCGCCTCAAGGGCGATGCCGGCGTGACCAACGACTTCAACACTGTCCAGATCGGCGGCGATACCAAGGTCGGCAAGAACTGCCGCGTCGGTGTGGCTGGCTCCTTCACTCATGGCGACTCTGAATTCGCCCGCGGCATTGCCGAACTCGAAGGCTTCTCCTTCGCCACCTACGCCACCTGGATGGGCGAAAACGGCATGTTCGCCGACGTGGTGGCCCGCCTCGGCCACTTCAGCAATGAAATGAAGGTGGAAGGCCGCACCGGCGACATCGACAGCCGCGTGGCCTCCCTGTCCGGCGAATACGGCTGGCGCTTCGACCTCTGCGAGCAGTTCTTCATCGAACCCCAGGTCGAACTCGCCTACACCTATGTCAGCTCCGACGACCTCCAGCTCGGCACTGCCAAGTACTCCTTCGACAGCGTGAACAGCCTCACCGGCCGCGCCGGCGCCGTCTTCGGCTGGAAGCTCCCCAACGAACGCGGCAACCTCTACGCCCGCGCCTCCGTGGTCCAGCAGTTCCTCGGCGATGCCAAGATCTCCGGCACGAACGGCGAAGCCTTCAACGTGCAGGAACTCGACGGCAACGACACCTGGCTCGAATACGGCATCGGCGCCAACGTGAAGCTCACCGACAAGACCTACCTCTGGGCCGACATCGAACGCACCGAAGGCGCCGACATCGAAGAAGAATGGCGCGGCACTGTGGGCGTTCGCTTCAGCTTCTAAAACAAACTCCCGGTCTGGTATCCCGTCCTTCCTTCGGCGGGATACCGGCTGCGGGCTATGCGCTTTCACGCCGTTTGCGTCGCTGACGCCGGAAGTGAATTCCGGCTGCTCCGCCCCGGCGGCACGGCCGCCTGAAGGCTGGCCGTGTCTGGCTTCCGCCAGCAAACTCCCGGTCTGGTATCCCGTCCTTCCTTCGGCGGGATACCGGCTGCGGGGACAACCAGCAAACGTTCTCTCTCTTTACAACAGAAAACAAAGAGCGGATGCCGTCACATCGACAGCATCCGCTCTTCCTTATTAAAAAGTTTGAAGGGGATGGGGGAGCGCGAAGGGGCAGGGGAACATTTCCAAATTTTCCCCTGCCCCCTCGCAGTCACAAAATCTTTCCTCTCTACCCCTGCACGGCTTCCTCAAGGATGCTGAGCATGGTGTCTGTATCTTCTACGGAGAGCTGGCCCGGCGCGCTCGCCTTGTTTCCGGCGAGGGCGAAGGTCGCGGCAGAACCGAAGCTCTGCCCGCTCACGCGGCTTATGGCTCCCAGCGGGCCCATGCTCATGGTGATGACGGGGCGGTCGGCGAACTTCGAGGTCATCTCCTCAGTGGCGGCCAGCAGGGCGATCACGTCAGCGCGGCTCTGCGGCATCACGGAGGCCTTGAGTATGTCTGCGCCAAGCTCGTCCTGCATCACGCGCAGGCGGCGCACTATCTCGTCCTTCTCCGGCGTGGCCTCGTAGTCGTGGAAGCTGGCTATCACCGGGATATGACAGCTGTGCGCGTACTGGATGAGCTCGGCGGCGCGGCCGGACTTGTGGAAGGCCTCGATGTCGATGATATCCACGTTCTTGCTGTCGCAGAGGGCCTTGATGAGCTGGACATAGCCCTCGTCGCTGATGGGGCAGGAGCCGCCCTCCTCCACAGTGCGGAAGGTGGCGATGAGCGCCACGGGTATGACAGTGCGCAGGCCCGCCAGCGACTGCAGTATGTACGGCAGGTCGGGCATGAGGCCTTCGGGCGTTTCCACCACGGCTTCCCCAAACATGTCGATGCGCCATTCGGCGAGCTCCACGGGCAGGTCGGCCAGCGAGGTCGCGGTATCCATCACCCCGTCGATGGACGAAGAGGTAAGGGGGACTATGGTGCAGGGGCGGCCTTCGCCTATTTCGACATATCCGATGCGCACAGTCTGCATGGGGGATTCTCCTTTGAGGTATCTTCTGTTTTTGTCGGCCAGTTCACGGCCCTTTGTCAAGGCGGAAAAGCCCTATCCCCGGCTTCCGGGCATTGACCAGAGGGCCGCCGCCGCGCTATTTTCAGAAGAACGACTTCTTATAAGGATGCTGAAGCATGATGAATTCCCACGGCCTGTCCCCCAGCCATGCGCATCTGCGCGAACTGCCCATCGGCCTCTTCGATTCCGGCGTGGGCGGCATGACCGTGCTCCGCGCCATGCGCGAACAGCTCCCCAACGAGTCCTTCCTCTACCTTGGCGACACCGCCCGCATGCCCTACGGAACCAAGAGCGTGGAGACAGTGCGCCGCTACGCCCTCGAAGCCGCCGCCGCGCTCACGGCCCGCGGCATCAAGCTCCTCGTCATCGCCTGCAACACGGCTACGGCCGCCGCCCTGCCGCTCCTGCGCGAAGCCCATCCTGAGATAGACGTGGTGGGCGTGGTCGAGCCCGGCGCAGAAGCCGCCTGCCGCGCCACGAAGAGCGGGCATATCGCCGTCATCGCCACCAGCGGCACCATCCGCGGCCGAGCCTACGAGGAAGCCATTCTGCGCCGCATGCCCGAGGCGCGCATCTCCGCCCTGCCCTGCCCCCTCTTCGTTCCCATGGCCGAGGACGGCCTCACCAGCGGCCCGCTGGCCGAAGGCATGGCCGCCCGCTACCTCGACCCCATTTTCCGCGACCCGCGCGAACAGGGCCTTGAAGTGCCCGACACCCTCGTGCTGGCCTGCACCCATTTCCCGCTCCTGCGGGGCGCCATTTCCCGCGTGGCCGGCGAAGGCGTCACCCTCGTGGATTCCGCCAGCAACACGGCCCGCGAAGTGCGCCGCCTGCTCATGGAAAAGCACCTCGCCCGCGGCGCAGGCACTTCCGCCGGCCTGCCGCTCTGCCCCGGTTCGGTGCGCTTCCTCACCACGGACGACGTGCCGCGCTTCACCCGCCTCGGCGAACTCTTCCTCAACATGTCCATAGCACCCTGCACCGTCGAACAGGTGGAACTCTGATGCCGCGCCTCAAACTCACCATCGCCTATGTGGGCACCCATTATCACGGCTGGCAGATACAGGCCCTTGCCGACAAGGAAGACCCGCCCACCGTGCAGGCCTTCGTGGAAGCCGCCGTGGAGCATGTGGCTGGCCGCAAGACCCATGTGCAGTGCGCAGGCCGCACCGATACCGGCGTGCATGCCGACGCCCAGGTGGCCCACTGCGACATCCCGGAAGACCGCGTGAACGTGCGCTGGAAGCTCGCACTGAACACGCTCCTGCCCCGCGACATACGCATCCTCGACGCCTGCATCGTGCCCGATGATTTCCACGCCTGCTTCAGCGTGAAGCGCAAGATCTACACCTATTCCCTTTGGCTGGACCATCTCTGCACGCCGCCCAAGCTCTACCCCTTCGTGTGGGCCTGCGGCCCGCTGGACCTGGAACGCTTCGACGCCGCGGCACGCCAGCTCGAAGGCGAGCACGACTTCGCCGCCCTGCAGAACGCCGGCACGCCGCACAAAAGCACAGTGCGCACGCTCTACAGCATCACGCGCACGCCCGCAGGCGAGCTCCCGCCCGGCTGTCTGAAGATAGATGTCCGCTTCGAAGGCAACGGCTTCCTCAAGCAGATGGTGCGCAACCTCACCGGGCTCATGGTAGCCTGCGGCAGAGGAAAGTTTGACCCGTCGAATATTCCTGCACTGCTGGAATCCTGCGACAGGCGACGCGCGCCCTTCACCGCGCCCCCGCAGGGCCTGACCATGACGAAGATATGGTATGAAGGCGAACCCATGCCCGAAGGCTGGCTTCAGGCATAATCGGGAAGATCCCAAGGAGTACTCATGGAAAAGAGCATAATCGTCCTTCCCGAAGAAGAGGAACAGCGCCTCGATCGCGTGCTCGGACGCCTCGTGCCCGGCATGGGCCTGCGCGGACGCCGCCGCCTCTGCGAGCTCGGCCTCGCCCTCGTGAACGGGCGCCCCGCCAAGGAATCGAAGAAGCTCCGCGAAGGCGACGTTGTGAGCATAGCCGAGGGTGCCGAACTCCCGGCCGATGCCGCTCCCGACAGCCCCAGCGCCGCCCTTTCCCCCGCGCCTGTTCCCGGTGAAGCCGCTCCGCTCTTCCCTGAGGACAAGCCCCGCGTCATACGCCGGAACAGGCGTTTCGCCATACTGCACAAGCCCGCCGCCATGCACACGGAATCGCTGGCAGGCAAGCCCGGCGACAGCCTGCAGACGCTCCTGCCCCAGCTCCTCGGCCCTCTGCCCGAACGCGTGCGCCTGCTGAACAGGCTGGATTACCCCACTTCCGGCCTCGTCACTGTGGCCCTCACTCCGGAAGGCGTGAACGACTATCAGGAATATCAGGATGCCGGACAGACCGAGAAACGCTACCTTGCCCTGCTCGAAGGCGAGATGGAACACGGCATGCTGGCGAACCAGAAGCTCATACTCAAGAACCGCGAACGTGTGCTCGTGGAGCTCATGCGCCACCCCGACCCGCGCCGCCACACTGTGGTCGACCCGCTGGCCATACTCGAACTCGCCCCGCTCCTGCGCCGCTTCGGCATAGACAAGCGGAACTGGCAGGGTGAGCCGCCGCGCTATGTCACCCTTGCAGGATGCACTATACTCAAGGGCGCACGGCATCAGATACGCGCCCACTGCTCCGCCCTCGGCTTCCCCCTGCTCGGCGACCGCCGCTACGGCGCACACTTCTACCCCGCAGAACAGGACGGAGAGACCTTCTTCCTGCACCACGCCTGCCTGCTCATCCCCGGCCTCGAAGTCAACGTCATCCCCGCTTGGCTCGGCCACCTCGGCAGCGGCGCGGCGAGAGAAGCGGAGATTTGGATGATGGAATAGGAGAGGATGTTTTGGGGGAAGGGGGAGAACCCTTTCTGAAGAAAGGTTTTCTCCCCCTTCCCCAAGCCCCATCCCCCTCTTCCA
>JAZQMJ010000012.1:0-4125 GCA_045543435.1 Mailhella sp. | reverse complement strand
TGTAGCGGGCCAGATTCTCCGAAGAGGGGTTGACCATGTCGAAGGGCGGGTATTCGTTGAGATTCACATGGTCGATGAGCCCGAGTTCGGCGCGGAGCTCCTTCTTGAGCATGGTGAAGTCCACCACGAGTTCGGTGTCGGGGGTGAGGGTCTCGCCTTCGACGACCATTTCGACAGAATAATTATGTCCGTGCAGGGATTCGCATTTGCCCTGATAGTGGCGAAGCGCGTGGGCAGAAGCGAATTCTCCGCGCACGGTGAGTCTCCAGAGTGACTTGCTCATAGTTTCTCCATTACTGCTTGCGTGCCATGCGGGCCTTGGCCCAGGCGTCCATGTCTTTGTTGAACTGGGGGCTGGCCTGAACTCGCCAGCGGTGGCCAAGTTCCATGATGCAGCTGTTGCCGTTCAGCTCGAACTGTATCTGTACGGCGGAATTGCCGCGATGCTTTTCCAGTATGGCCTTGAATTCCTTGATGTCGGCATCGCCAGTACATTCCACAGGGTAGGGAACGAATACAGGCTGATCACTGCTCATGCAGGCTTCGAGGAGCGGGCGGGCGGAGTCGCAGAGCAGTTTGACTTCCTTGACGCGGCTTTCTTCGCCGCCTTCCTCGTCATCGTAGTCGTCATCCTTGGCATCTATGGTGCCGCTGAGCTCGATGAGCGGCCGCTCCGCCTGCAGGGTCTCGCGGATGGCGGCATAGGTCTTGGGGAAGATGGTGACTTCGGCATGGCCGGTAAGGTCTTCCACCTGCACAAAGGCCATCTTGTCGCCTTTTTTCGTGATGAATTCCTTGATGCCGGTGACGAGCACGCCTGTCTTCACAGAACCCGCGCCGAGCTCGCTGATCTCTTCGAGCGTGAGCAGGCCAAGTCTCTGCATATCGCGGCGGAAGGGCTGGAGCGGATGGCTGGTGAGGTAGAAGCCCAGGGAATCTTTCTCGAAAGTGAGCTTCTGGTCATCGTCCCATTCCGGCGTGTCCTGCTCTTCGCAGAGGAAGCCGATGCCAGGCATGGGAGCCGCCTCCACAGCAGGAGAGAAGGCCAGCAGAGATATCTGGGCGGAGTTCTTTTCCTTCTGTTTCTTCTGGGCCCTGGCCACGACATTGTCCAGGCTGGCCAGCATGCCGGCGCGGCTCGCGCCGAAGCAGTCGCAGGCTCCGCCCTTGATGAGGCTTTCGAGCACGCGCTTGGTCACCTTGCGGAGGTTCACGCGGGTGCAGAGATCGAGCAGGGATTTGTACGGGCCGTCGGCTTCGCGGGCGCGCACTATCTCGTTGATGGCTTCGTCGCCCACGTTCTTCACGCCGCCGAGGCCATAGACGATGGAATCCCCGCTGGGAGTGAAGGCGCGAAGGCTTATCTGTACATCGGGAGGCAGGACTTCGATGCTCATGTCGCGGCAGGCGGCAATGTAGTTCAAGATCTTGTCCTGATTGCCGATTTCCGACGAGAGCAGGGCGGCCATGAACTCGACTTTAAAGTAATGCTTTAAGTATGCCGTCTCGTAGGTGATATAGGCATAGGCGGCGGAATGGGCCTTGTTGAAGCCGTATTCCGCGAATTTTTCCATGAGGTCGAAGATCTCGTTGGCAGTCTTTTCCGGGACGTCGCGTTCCGAAGAGCCCTTGAGGAATATCTCGCGCTGCTTGGCCATCTCCTCGGGCTTCTTCTTGCCCATGGCGCGGCGCAGGAGGTCGGCGCCGCCAAGCGTGTACTTGGCGGTTATCTGCGCGATCTGCATGACCTGTTCCTGATAGACGATGACGCCGTAGGTGTCCTTCAGGCAGGGCTCGAGCTCGGGGAGCGGGTAGGTGACTTCGATCTCGCCGTGCTTTCGCTTGATGAATTCGTCCACCATGCCGGAGTTCAGCGGGCCGGGGCGGTACAGGGCGAGCATAGCCACAAGGTCTTCGAAGCCCGAGGGGCGGAGCATGCGGAGGTATTTGCGCATGCCCGTACTTTCGAGCTGGAACACGCCGTCCGTGTCGCCGCGGGAGAGCAGTTCATAGACGTTGGGGTCGTCCGTGGCGAGGTTCTCCATGTCCGGAACGGGCTTGCCCTGCAGGGCTATGTTCTTGCAGGCATTGGAGATGACGGTCATGGTGCGCAGGCCGAGGAAGTCGAACTTCACGAGGCCGACCTTTTCCACGAACTTCATGTCGAAGGCGGCTATCTGTTCGCCCTTGCGTCCGGCAAAGAGCGGCAGGTACTGCTCCATGGGCTTGTCGGAGACCACGACGCCTGCCGCATGGGTGGAGGCATGGCGGGTGAGGCCTTCGAGGCGGCGGGAAATATCGACGAGTTTCTTGATCTCCGGCTTGCTCTTGTACTCCTCGGAGAATTCCGGAATGGTGTCCAGCGCCTTCTTCAAGGTCATCTTGAGGTCGCTGGCCGGTATCATCTTGGCTATGCGCGTGGTCTCGGCAAAGGGTATGCCCATGGCGCGGCCCACGTCCTTGAGCACGGCCTTGGCCTTCATCTTGCCGAAGGCGGCAATCTGGGAGACCTTGTCCTTGCCGTACTTCTGCGTGACGTAGTCCAGCACTTCGAGGCGCCTGTCTTCGCAGAAGTCCACGTCGATATCAGGCATGCTGACGCGTTCGACGTTGAGGAAGCGTTCGAAGAAGAGCTTGTTGGGAAGGGGGTCGATGGTGGTGATGCCCAGAGCCCAGGCCACGACGGAGCCGGCGGCAGAGCCTCGGCCCGGGCCGACGGGGATGTCGTTCCTTTTCGCCCAGTTGATATAGTCCTGCACGATGAGGAAGTAGCCGGGGAAGCCCATGTCGTTGATGACCTTGAGCTCCATTTCGAGGCGTTCGCGGTATTCCTTCTCGTCCAGGGTGTCGCGGTGCGGATGCTTTTCGAGGCGTTTGTCGAGGCCGGCTCGTGCCATGCGGCAGAATTCGGTCTCGAGGGTCATGCCTTCGGGCAGATCGTAGATGGGGAAATGGTAGGGCGGAGCCTTGAGCTGTATCTGGAGACTGCTGCACTGCTCGGCAATCTTGACAGTGTTGGTCATGGCTTCATCGGGGATGCCGATGAGGCCGGCGCGCATCTCTTCTTCGCTCTTGAAGTAGAGGTCCTTGGCGTCGAAGCGGAAGCGCTTCACGTCGTCCACCTTGGCCTGCGTCTGTATGCAGAGCAGGATGTCGTGCGCCTCCACGTCGTCCGCGTTCAGGTAGTGGCAGTCGTTGGTGGCCACGAGGGGGAGCTTGGTAGCGTCCGCGACTTCCAGTATCTTCTGGTTGACGAAAGCCTGTTCCGGCAGGGAGTTGGACTGCACTTCGAGGTAGAAGCGTTCCGGGAACAGCGCGGAGTATTCCTTGGCGAGCACGATGGCATCGTCGAAGGTGCCGCCGCCCGTGATGAGCTTGTTCTTGCCCATGAGGGTGCGCGGTATCTCGCCGGCCACGCAGGCGGAGAGGGCGATGAGGCCGTCGGTATGGCCGTAGAGCATCTTTTTGTCGATGCGCGGCTTGTAGTGGAAGCCTTCCAGCCAGCTCCGGCTCACCAGATGCAGGAGGTTCTGGTAGCCCACGGCGTTCTGCGCCAGCAGGATGAGGTGATGGCGAACGCGGGCGAAATCGGAGGTCTTGTCGGTGTGGTCGCGAGTGACATAGACTTCACAGCCGATGATGGGAGGGACCCCGGCATCCTTGCAGGCAGAATAGAAGTAGGCCGCACCGAAAAGGCTGCCGTGGTCAGTGATGGCCACGCCGGGCATGCCCAGGTTCTTGGCTTTTTCTGCGGCATCGGTGACGCGGATGGCGCCGTCGAGCAGGCTGAATTCAGTGTGGCAGTGAAGGTGTACGAAATCCGACATAAAGACTCCTCGTTATCCGCAGGAAGATAGCATAGCGGACTGTTCCAGTAAAGAATGAAGAGGAGGGGCGCGTGGGGCGGGCAATGCTCTTGCCTAGAGCGCGAGGGAGGGCTAGTATCGCGCAAACGAAAAGGAGTTCGCCTTGTCCGAAATGCTCGAACAGATATTTTCCGGCGCCTATGGCGGTGTCGTCATCATGGCGCTCATCACGGCCGCCGTCGTTTTCTTCCTGCGTGCGCTGTACGGCCCTAACGGGCGTTTCCGCGACCCGAAATGGGACGAGAGCAATCGCCGCATA
>JAZQMJ010000011.1:0-1558 GCA_045543435.1 Mailhella sp. | reverse complement strand
TCCCGAAGCTCTTCCCCCGGACACGCCCAGCCCGGCACTCCGCGTGTAGTCAGCTCCGTGCGTCCCAACGAAAATCGGGACGGCTCGAGGAGCCGGGTACCCGACACGGAGGCTTTTCCAAAAAGCCGAACGGGGCGGGATGCGACGAGTGGGAAGCAACCTGAAAGGAAGGGGTGGTCCGGGGGGATGGAAGGGGGCGCAGGAGGGGAAACGCAGTTTCCCATAACGCGCCCGCCTTCCCCCGTCTGGAAGACTCACCACTAGAAAAGTAAGGCTGACTTACGGCAAGCACGCCGCGAGCCTGCGGGGCACGACTCCAGCCTCGGGGAGGCACTCCCCTCAATCTCCACCCACCGCTAGCGCGGCCTTAGCCTTGTACTCTCCCTCGAAAGGGCAATTCCCTTCGAAAGCCGCTCCCGAGCCGGGGAATCATCCAGCTCCTGGGCAGGGCACGCCGCGTTGAGAGCACGCCGGGAGCCCACGGGGCACGCCTCCAAGGCTCAGGCGGCCTTCCGCCTACTCACCCAGATACTTCCTCAATCCATCCATCTGCGCCCATGCGTCATGGTAGCCCAGCCAGTACCAGTCGCCGAGCTTTTCGAGGTCCTGTTCCATGCGGCCGATGTGCATGTCGCGGGAAGGGGCGATGACGAAGGCGCGGCCGGAAGCGGAGAGCTGGTCGAGCTCGTCGCAGGCCTGGTTGTAGTCGGCATTGCTCCGGGCGAGGGAGGCGGCGAGGTTGGGCCAGCGCCTGCCGTACACCAGCGAGGCCGCGCGCGAGCCGCTCTTCACCTTGCGGCGGAAGCCGTTGGGGTACGTCTTGATGACGACTATCTTCTCGAAGCCCTGCTCCAGCGCCCAGCGGTGGGGTATCTTGAGGGAGCAGCCGCCGTCGAGGTAGGGCTGGCCCTTGATGTCCACCATTTCCGAGATGTACGGCATGGTCGAAGAGGCGCGCGTGGCGATGAAGATCTCCTCCAGCGAGTCGCCCTTCTCGAAGAATTCGGGCTGGCCCGTGCGGCAGTTGGTGACCGCGCAGGCGAAGCGGCGCGAGGGATGCATGAAGCGGGGGATGTCCAGCGGGTCGAGCTTATAGGTGAGCTCGCCGAACATGAAGTCGAAGCCGAAGGGGCTCTTGTTGCGCAGGTAGGCGCGCAGGCCGAAGTAGCGCTGGTCGTGCCGATAGGTGAGGGGACTGCGGGCCGAGCGTCCTATCTGCCCGGAAACGTAGCTGATGCCGTTGAGCGCACCGGCGGAAACGCCCACCGTGGCCTGCAGGTTGATGTCCGCTTCCATGAGGGCGTCCATGACGCCCACGCTGTATGTGCCGCGCAGTGCGCCGCCTTCCAGCACCAGACAGCCGGGCGTGATGCGCTCCGAGGCGCGGCCGCGGGGCAGTTCGCCGAGTCGTGAATATGCTTTGCTCATCGTTCTCTCCTGCCGGAGAAAGTGACACTATTCCGGGGCGATGTCCAGAAGCATCGGCGCAGGGAAGGCGGATCGGAGCCATGTCGTTCTGTGAGGCAAGGAGTTGAAAAATGATGTTGTCTTACCAAGA
>JAZQMJ010000010.1:0-1985 GCA_045543435.1 Mailhella sp. | reverse complement strand
TATCGCTCATCTCGCTGGGGCATATGTCCACGGACATCAACGCCCACGCCCTGCCCGCGCTCCTGCCCTATCTGGCGGCGGCGCATGATTTCGACTACCAGACCTGCGGCCTGCTGGCCTTCGCCTATGCCGCAGTGGCTTCGCTGGTCCAGCCCGTGCTCGGCCTCATCGCCGACAAGGTGGCCCGGGGCTGGTTCATCCCGCTCGGCATACTGCTGGCCGGCGCTGGCTTCAGCTTCGCCGGCTATCTCGACACGGCCTTCACCATCTTCCTCGCCCTCATGGTGGCTGGCATAGGCGCGGCCATATTCCACCCCGAAGGCGCGCGCTACGCCAATATCGTCTCCGGCGACAAGAAGGGCATGGGCCTCAGCATCTTCGCCGTGGGCGGCAGCGGCGCCATGGTGCTCGGCCCCCTGCTCGTCATGCTGGCCGTGGTCGGCCTGCCCGTGGGCGGCTCCACGCTCGGCGGCTTCGGCCTGCACGGCACGGCCATCTTCGGCATCATCGGCCTCATCATGAGCGCAGTTCTCCTGTGGCGCATCAGCGTGTGGAAGCTGGACAGCACCCGCGCCGCCAAGAAGGCCGCAGAGGGCGGCTCGAACGACTGGAACGCCTTCGCCATACTCATGGGCTGCATGCTCACCCGCACTTCCGTGGGCGTGGCCTTCGGCACCTATCTGCCCCTCTACTGGGAACGCGTGTTCCAGCAGAGCGCGGAGACCGGCAACCTCGTGCTCGTCTTCTATTCGCTGTTCGGCGTGGCCAGCAACCTGCTCGGCGGCGAATGCGGCGACCGCTGGGGCTTCCGCCGCGTGGCCCGCATGACGGCCCTCCTCACCCTGCCCTGCGTGGCCGTGTTCCCCTTCGTCACCAATCCGTGGCTGGCCGCCCTCCTGCTCGTGCCCATCGCCGTGGGCATATTCGCGCCGTACAGCTCCCTCGTGGTGCTGGGCCAGCGCTACCTTTCCCGCAACGTGGGCTTCGCCTCCGGCATGACGCTGGGCGTGGCCATCTCCGTGGGCGGCATGTTCGCCCCCGTGCTGGGCTGGGTGGCCGACATCTGGGGCGGCCTCGCCCCCGCCATGCACCTGCTCACCCCGCTGGCCGCCGTGTGCCTCGGCTTCGCCTGCATGCTGAAAGAGCCGGGAAAAAATTAACGCACGATATTCCTAAAATTGAAGCCCCGCCTGAGAAATCAGACGGGGCTTTCGCATCAGTTCTGTTTGACCTTTTTATTAGGCACGAACTTTATGACAATAAATCCGGCGACAGCTATGCCAGCCAGATAAAGCCAAATTCCGGTCATAGTTACACCTCCTTGAAATAGACAAAGGTCAGTCCCATGATGGCGCTTGCGGTACAGCCGAGCAGGGACTCTGTTCTCATATCGGGCATGATGACTGCCGAAGCCATGAGAGCCGCAGATGCCGCCTGGCAAAGGCCGGCAAGATAATGGAGGAGTTCTTTTTTCATAGCAACCTCACACAGGAAAGTTACCACGCGTTCTTACCGATTGTCATCTAAAACTTTCACCTGAGGGTAAGAGAAGAACGAAGCTCCCGGCCTGCATGCACAGGTCGGGAGCTTTGTTTCTGTGTGGGGAAAAAGAGGGAACGCCTACCCGAATATCTCGCCTGCCGCCGTGAAGCAGAGGCTTGCGCCGTAGATGAACAGGCACACGCCGCACACCACGTTCAGCCAGCGGAGCACGCGCGGGGTGAAGCGGTCGCCGAGCAGGGAAACGATGAGCGTGAGGCTGGTGAACCACAGGCACGAGGCCATGGCCATGCCGCCCATGAAGACCCAGTCCGTGCCGGGCGGGACGGAAGCCCGCGCCGCGCCGAGCAGGATAGTGGCGTCGATGATGGCCTGCGGGTTCATCCACGAGACCACGAAGGCCGCCACCGCGCTCTTCCACAGCGAGCTCTTCGCGCTGTTCTCCTCGCCGCGCTCCGCCACTTTCGCCCTGACGAGCTTGAAGC
>JAZQMJ010000009.1:0-3359 GCA_045543435.1 Mailhella sp. | reverse complement strand
TTCAGGAAGGCGTTTCAGCACCCTGCTCTTCCCTGCCCCGTAGGGCTTTCTCAGAACCGCTGTGCCTCAGCGCGAGGTCCGTTTATGCCCAAGACGGGCCGACTTGTCAAACACTTTTTACGAGTTTTCTGGAAAAAGTCTTTTCATCGTTCGTAACATTTTGATTTGTCTAACTTATAAAATACCATCTGAGCCTGCGAGCTCGACCGCAAGCCCGCAAAGGCTCTGGAGCAGAAAAAGGGAGCCCCTGAGGACTCCCTTCTTTATATATATGATATGGGCGTTCAGCCCAGTCGGGGAATGACACGTTTGAAAAGCGTGAGCACCTTCTCGGCATTGGCCTGGGCAACAGCCAGGATGGCTTCCCAGGTGACCACGTCGTCCTCTTTCCAGGAGTCGTAGTCGGTGCTCATGGCCACGGCGGCGTAGGGAACGCCCTGCTCGTTCGCCATGATGGCTTCGGTGGCGATGCTCATATTGATGATGTCTGCCCCCCAGCCGCGGAACATGCGGGATTCGGCGCGGGTGGAGAAGCGCGGGCCTTCGATGGTGACCACAGTGCCCTTCTCGTGGAAGCGCACGCCCATGCCTTCGAGCTCTTCCTTCATGATGGCGCGGAGGGACGCGTCGAAGGGTTCGGCCATAGCCGTATGCACGGGAGCATGGGGCTGGAATTCCTCGAAGTAGGAAAGCTTGCGGGAGCGCGTGAAGTCGATGAACTGATCGGGCAGGATGAGGTCGCCGCGTCCTATCTCCTCACGCAGGGAGCCGACGGCCGTGCTGGCGAGGATGTGGGTGCATCCGACTTCCTTCAGCGCCCAGATGTTGGCGCGGTAGTTCACCTGCGTGGGCGGGATGGTGTGCTCGCGGCCATGCCGGGCCATGAGCACCACCGGGACTCCGCCGATAAGGCCTTCGCGGAGCGTGCAGGACGGCTTGCCCCACGGGGTATCCATGTCGATATCGCGGGGATCCTCGAAGAGGGAGGGATCGTCCAGGCCGCTGCCGCCGATGATGCCTATCTTATTCATCAGTAAACCTTCATGCCTCTGCGCCGAGGCGCAGGCTTAGAGAATTTCGAATCGTTCCACTTCGACTTCGGAGTCGCGGGACTGCTTGGTCTCGACTTCACCGTAGATGCGCACGGTATGCTCGGGGGTGACGGTGCGGCCCTGGAAGAGCTTACCTTCGAGAGCGATGGCGATCTGGCCGGTGGAGTCCTGGAAGACGTAGCCGTCGCGCTTGGGGCCGGCGGAGATGATGCGGCCTTCAAGGATGACGGGAGCTTCGTCGTTAGCCTGCAGGGCTTTTGCCACGGTGTCAACCTCGACGACGGTGGCGGGGCCGTTGAAGCCGCCGAAATTGGAAGAGCCGACGACAGCGGCGGTGGCGGGGGCAGCGAGGATGAGGGACAGAGCGGAAGCGATGATGAGACGCATAGGGTACTCCTTTTTCTCTTGGTGGGCGTTTTGTTTATCAGTAATGTTTCCTAGTAAAATTCTTTTATTAGAAATTATTCCTAATAGCAAGTGCCTGTAAGATTTTGCAATAAATACACCGGCAAATGACATTTCTGCCACATTTCTCCCGTGCCGAGGCTCCCTCTCTCCGCGTTCCTTAAATGAAAAAGGCGGCCGAAGCCGCCATAATATTCTTGTTTATTTAACTATTTCGAACCTGTCCACTTCCACTTCCGAATCGCGGCCGAACTTGGTGTCCACCTCGCCCCAGATGCGGATGGTGTTTTCCGGGGTCACAGTGCGGCCGTGGAAGAGTTCATCGTCGAGCTCGATGATGATCTTGCCCGTCTTGTCCTGGAACACATATTCCTCGTGTTCCTTGGCGGCGGAAAGGATGCGCCCTTCAAGCACGACGGGGGATTCGTCGCGAGCCTCGAGGGCTTTGGCCACAGTGTCTGCGGCGGCGACAGCGCCGGGCCCCTTGAAAGAGCCGGGCTGAGTCGAAGAGGCAGGGCCTTCGAAAGCGGCGAAGGCAGGAGCGGCAAGAACGAGAGCGAGAGCAGAAGCTGTGAGGATGCGCATGCTGTACTCCTTTGGATGATGGGATGACTTGCGTACGCCTCCTTTCTACCAAATCCCTAGCGACGGAATCAAGTATAAGAAAGGCTTTGCAAGAATCCCATCATCTCAGCAGGGGATGTAGCCCTGCGAGAGCATATAGAGCAGGTCGCGCATATGCGCCACGTTGGGCGCGTACATGAGGAAGCCGTCGGGGTGGCCGGTCATGGCGATGATGCCGTCGGCCGGGTGGCGGCGCACCAGCTCTTCCACACTGCGGGCCATGGCGGGAGTGCCGAAAGCGGCGTCGGGAGCGGTGGCCGGGGCCTGCCCTTCGATGAGCTGGCCGAAGAGCCCGGCGTGGTGCAGATGGATGACGCAGCCGGTCTCGGGCGAAGCGGCGTACACGGCGGCATGGGTCATGGATTCGGAACTGGCCTGCCTGGGGCCGCGTGAACGCACGATGTTGGCGTCGATGTCGCAGTCCGTGACGAGGCAGTAATGCTCAGGGCCGAGCTCGGCGATATGCCCGGTTGAGGTGGCCGAGACCACGAAAAGCCCCTCGCCTTCCGCGCGCAGGGAAACGTTGCCGTAGCCCACGCCGTTCTCGAGTACGCCCACGAGGCCGGCCTTCACGAGGTCGGAGCGCAGGTCGTTGATGTCCTGCCATGCGGAATGTTCAGGCGCAGGGCCGCCAGCATGGATGCACTGGTATTTGATATAACCTTCGTCGGTCATTTCTTTTCCTTCTTAATGATATGAAGAAAGACTGGAGGCAGGACGCATCCGCCCTCCCCTCAAACTATTTCTGTTCCGGGTACAGGCCCAGCACGCCTTCTTCCGAGGCAGGGCACACGCCGCGCTCGGTGATGAGCCCGGCGATGAGCCGCGCGGGCGTCACGTCGAAGGCCCAGTTGCGGGCGTTCGTGGTCTCGGGGCAGATGCGCACGCTGGCCGTGCCGCAGGCCTGTCCTTCCTCGTCCAAGAGGGCGCCGGCCATCACGCGCACCTCGTCGGCAGAGCGTTCCTCGATGGGTATCTCGCGCACGCCGTCGCGCAGGGCGAAGTCGAAGGTGGAGGAAGGCAGGGCGACGTAGAAGGGCACGCCGTTGTCCGCGGCGGCAAGGGCCTTGAGGTATGTGCCTATCTTGTTGGCGGCGTCGCCGCAGCGGGTCACGCGGTCGGCACCGGTGATGACCATGTCCACCATGCCGTGCTGCATCAGGTGGCCGCCGGTATTGTCGGCAACGAGGCTGTGCGGCACACCGTGCTGACCAAGTTCCCACGCCGTAAGGCTTGCGCCCTGATTGCGCGGCCTTGTTTCGTCCACCCACACATGGA
>JAZQMJ010000008.1:0-5647 GCA_045543435.1 Mailhella sp. | reverse complement strand
GGCATGGCGCGGAGCGAAAGGCGAATCTTGCCGTGATGCGCCGCCGCCAGATAGGCGGTAAGGTCGGAATGACCACTGGCCAGCAAGGCCAGAGCCGAGGCCAGCTCGTGCCGGAAGCCCTTGCGAGCATACGATGTCATGCGGGGAGCTTTGGCCCAGAGCCGTGAGCTTTCGGCATCGGTACAGGCAAGCTGAAAAACTTCGTGCGCTTTGCCCCAGTCGTGCAGAAAGGCCGCCTCCTTCATGTCGTCGCGAGCCTCGGCGAACGTACCCAGCCCCACGGTGATGAACAGTCGTTCCAGCTCCTCCCGTGTCCTTCGGGCGTGATCCTCCAACGTCTGCCACTCCGCCTTGCTGGCAGGGTCGCCCGACATGGACTGCGGTTCAGACTTTGCAGAACAGGCCACTGGCTCCACCCGCTTGCGGGAGGACGCATCCCATCCATAGGCACAGTCATAGCCGCCGCTGTTGGCATGGATGAGGTACACCGCACCCGGAACAGCCCTTCGCACCCTGCACCAGTCTTCTTCAAGATGGTCCCAGAACCAGAGTTCCCTCCTGTCCTTCAGCCATCCGGCTATCTCACCCAGAGGCACAGTGCAGAGTTCTTCCCGCACGGCGTCCTTCGTATCGGCTGGAGGCCTGTCTCCTTCCCAGTCCCGCCAGAATACCTGCACGTCAGCTTCATTCCCGTCCCGTATAAATCGCGAGATGTCGATATCCGCACCGGCGAGGTCGGGAGTCGTGTCGAAAAGTTCCAGAATATCGCGGGCGCGCGGTATGGGATATTCCTCTGCTCTGCTGTCCGGTCTTGGCAGGAAGGCAGGCCCGCCGTCTTGCAGCTCCCTCAGAATTTCAAACGAGGCAGTCAGTTCCTCCACAGTATAGGGAAGCGCCTTTTTCTCCGAAGGAACTTCGTTCAGCCAGAAGATACTGGCGTTATCCAGCTCGCCAGCACGGTTGCAGCGCCCGAAACGCTGGACAAGCGACGACCACGGCGCAAGGTCGGTGAACAGGGCCGAAGCCGAGATATCCACACCCGCTTCAACCACCTGCGTGGTCACAAGGATAAGCCCCTTTTCCCCCGGAACGGCAAGGGCTCTGGACAGAATCTCTTCCCTTTCCTGCGGGCGAAAACGGGAATGAAGGAGTACGGCAGGCACACCCTTGGCCTTCTTCACCACCTCTTTGTACGTGGCGACCGCCTCTTTCACGGTATTGCGGATAACGAGCGTAAGCGTACCCGGACTGTGATGTTCTACAACGGCCTTCACCAGAGATTTCGGAGCAAGGGGAACAAGCGCCTTTCTGGAATGTGTGCGCTGGCGCACACGGGCATAGGCAAGGTCATCCTCCTGCAGGCTGGCCGTAACCAGGGAGGAAAGGCGAGGGACGAAGTCCACAGTGCGAAGCCATTCCGGGCGAAGAGTAGCACTGCACCAGAGAGAACGGCAGGGGAACGCCGTACCGAAGCGATGCCGGAAGGCCTCGAGCTGGGCAGATGTGCCGAGTGCAGGCCCCATGAGCTGAACTTCATCGAAGACCCAGAGGCAGTCGCTATTGAGAAGGGCAAAATCCATAGGCCAGCGGAAACGTCCCATGGAATAGCCGCGGTTGAGAGCACGAGAGAGGAGCTGATCCTGCGTGCCGATGACGACCATATCTCTGTCCGGCACGGAATCCCAATCCTGTTCGATATGGCCGCCCATGAGGACATGGACCGACGGCGCCTCCTGAATAAGCCCCGCCTCTTTCAGCCGTACTGTCCATTGTCGAATGAGTTCCGCTGTCTGTTCCACCAGAACACGCATGGGCAGGCACCACACAAGGCGGCGCGGCGTTGCATCATCGCCGCTGGCCCGCTTGTACTGCCATGCCAGATAGATGGCGGCCGTCTTCCCCAGACCGGTAGGCACATCCAGCATATCAGGCCAGAGGGAACAGGCCAGCCGTGCCTGATAGGGGTAAGGCTCGTAACCGAGGACTACGTTATAAAAGGAAGAAATATCCACAGGCATGGAGCCTCCTCTTCTTGCCGCGAGAACCCGAAATTGGCGATAGTATAAGGCAGGGTTCTCGCAATGGCAATGTACCTGAACCCCAAGGAATTCCGTGCAGGCATACTCCCGATATGGCCCGTCTGGAAGCCGTCCGAGCCGGGATACTCGAAAAAGCCGTTTGCAGGCTTTGTTTTCTTTTGATATTTTTGGGTGACAGATTCATCCGAAGTGAAAACTTCGGCTCCATTGAAGGTGGAATGGCGCGAAAGATTGGAGGATTTTTATGCTGATTCATCCGAAGTGAAAACTTCGGCTCCATTGAAGGGGTTGAAGTTCTGCCGCCTGCCGTGCCTGCCCCTTGATTCATCCGAAGTGAAAACTTCGGCTCCATTGAAGGGACTTCATGCAGGGCGTGCCCGGCATCCCCACCGGGATTCATCCGAAGTGAAAACTTCGGCTCCATTGAAGGAAAGTGCCGAGTAACAGTAACATAAAATACCTGGATTCATCCGAAGTGAAAACTTCGGCTCCATTGAAGGACCCATTGCCCGGAAGAGTTGTAGCCACCTCTAGCGATTCATCCGAAGTGAAAACTTCGGCTCCATTGAAGGTGGTAGTCGGTGGTGATGAGGTTAGCCATAGAGAGATTCATCCGAAGTGAAAACTTCGGCTCCATTGAAGCACACCGGCGTAGGCAAGGGCGCGCAGGTCGTACGATTCATCCGAAGTGAAAACTTCGGCTCCATTGAAGCCCTTATTCTGCCCTTACCTATACGGAAAATTCTCGATTCATCCGAAGTGAAATCTTCGGCTCCATTGAAGCGCCTGCATGGTGAGCACCACGCGGAAGCTCAGGAATTCATCCGAAGTGAAAACTTCGGCTCCATTGAAGCTGCTCAAAGGGACGGGCTACAGTAAAGTAATCCTGATTCATCCGAAGTGAAAACTTCGGCTCCATTGAAGCCAGTACGAGCGGGAAAACAGGCCTTCACCCGTGGATTCATCCGAAGTGAAATCTTCGGCTCCATTGAAGCGACGTGGGCGCGGTGGATAACAACGTGATGATTTGATTCATCCGAAGTTAAAACTTCGGCCCCATTGTACCTCTCGCAAAGATTGGAATTGACTTCTCACTTCCCCCGACCTAATCTTGATACATCAAGAAATTTCAAGATGAACGGAGTATTCCATGACTCAGGCCGCTACCGCCAGCCCCAAGGTCAAATTTGCCACCCAGATGTCGGAGGATGTTCTCACCCTCCTGCGTGAAACGGCCAAACAGGAAGGAAGGCAGATACAGTCCATTCTGGATGAGGCCCTGCGAGAATATTTCGAGGCTCGCCAGCAGAACAAGGCACGCCGCCATGTGGTATCGGCCTTGCAGGCCAGCATGGCGGAATTCGACTCCCTGTACGATGAGCTGTCCAAATGAGCCGCGACTATCTGAGCACTGCGGATGTACTGGGCATCCATGCCGTCCTTCTCCGCAAGTACGGAGGCGCGGAAGGCATACGCGATATGGGCGCGCTTGAGTCAGCCGTGTTCCGCCCCCAGAGCGGCTACTATGCCGACCTCGTACAGGAGGCCTGCGCCTTACTGGAAAGCCTGCTTATCAATCATCCCTTTGTGGACGGAAACAAGCGCACCGCCTTCGCCGCCTGCGATATTTTCCTGCGTATCAACGGCGCACGCATCAACGCCGCCCCTGCCCTGCTCTACGAGCTTATCATCGGCTGGATACAGCTCCCGCCTGCTGACCGCTGGAACAGGATTGAAGCCGACCTCAGACGCCTTACTTCCATTCCCGAATAACCACTGTGATTCCAGCAAATCAGGCACAAACTCACAGCCTGTTGGTATCGGCGTTGGTATTAATTTTTTCAAAATTTTTATTCATAGTAAAAACAGGCAGTTGCACTCTTTGAGCGGTCTCTTCTTCGCACCAGTAAAAAACAGAAGCTCAAGAGTTTACTCTTGGGCTTTTTTGTTATGTACTTGGTCCTGCATGGGCGCGCTTTCCCTTCTCTTTCGTTTTCCTTCCTGCCGCCCCGGGAACGCCATGAAACTTCTGCTTCCGTCAGTCCTCATCGCTGTCTATCTCTGCTTCAGCCTTATCCTGCCGCTGAAGGCACGCGCCATCATCAGGGCAGGGCTTGCCGCCATCCTCCTTGCTGTCAGTCAGAAGTATGTCTTTTATCAGACTTTCGGCGGCTCTTTCTTCCGGCCGGAACTGCCTATCCCTGTCCTTCTCACGGCTGAGGCTCTCTATGCCTCACTGGTCATCCTGTTCTTCCTCGCCCTGCTCAAGGACTGTGCGGGCTTTCTCCTCTGGCTGACCCGTCGGATGGGGACGACCTGGCATATGCCCTTCTCTCCTGCCGTGAAGTCTTCCGGCCTTGTCCTGCTTGCTCTCGCCGCTGGCATCTGGGGCACCTTCCAGTCCGTACGCGTGCCCGAAGTGCGTACCATTGAAGTCAGCATCCCAAAACTTCCAGCAGAACTTGAAGGTTTCAGCATAGTCCAGCTCACCGACGTGCATATCGGGCCGCTCCTCAAAAAGGAATGGCTGTCTGGCGTCGTCAAAAAGGCCAATGATATCAATGCCGACATCGCAGTCCTCACGGGCGACATCATTGATGGCCTTCCCCTCGAACTGGCAGATGAACTCCATCCCCTCTCCCAGCTCCGTGCCCGCTTCGGCGTTTTCGGCGTGAACGGCAACCACGAGTACTACTACGATGCCAGAGGCTGGCTCCCGGTATTCCGCTCACTCGGGGTGGATATGCTGAACAATGAGCATCGCGTCCTTCCCGGCGGCCTCGTCATCGGCGGAGTGACCGACCGCAACGCCCCGCGCTTCGGCCAGCCTGCGCCTGATGTGGATGCCGCCTTCTCCGGCGCGCCCGACGGAACGCGCGTCCTGCTTTCGCATCAGCCGCAGTACGGAGACAGCATCCCCGCCGCTGGCATCGACCTCCAGCTTTCCGGGCACACGCACGGAGGCCTGCTCTTCTTCCTCAAGCCGCTCATCGCCCATTACAACAAGGGCTTCGTGCATGGCCTGTACGAAACGGATGGAGGCGGCCAGCTCTATGTCTCTCCGGGTACAGGCCTGTGGAGCGGCTTTTCCTGCCGCCTTGGCGTTCCCTCGGAAATAACGCACATCGTGCTGAAAAAAGGAAACTGACGCTCGGGCGCACTGCTCACTTGCCACAGACGACGAAAGCCGCCGACCTCGATGAGGCCAGCGGCTTTCTTATGACATAGATAAGGGCGTCCCCTGTTTTTCATCAATCCTCAGCCACGGAAGAACCGCGGCGAACTTCGATGACGTTCTCACAGGCGCGGAGCTTGTCGATGGTCTTGTAGAGGTGGGCGGCGTCGCGCACTTCCACAGTGAAGTTCATCTGAGAACGGCCGTCCACTGTGGAGGAAACGTCGAGGGCTTCGATGTTCACGTCCTGCTGCACGAGAACCATACTGATGCCGGCCAGCAGGCCCTTGGCGTTGCGGCCCACGATGCAGATCTGAGCCGGGAAGGGCTTGCTCTCCTCGTTGCTCCAGTTCACCGCGATAAGGCGTTCGGATTCGAGCGTCTGCACATGGGGGCAGTCGGCCGTATGCACGATGACGCCGCGCCCGCGGCT
>JAZQMJ010000007.1:0-2665 GCA_045543435.1 Mailhella sp. | reverse complement strand
TTCAGGCCGCCCACGTTGCGGGGGTAGCCGAGGCGGACGGGCATCTGGAAAATTTCTTCAGCCAGTTCCACACAGCCGGGGATGAGGGATGCGCCGCCGGTGAGCACCACGCCGGCACCGAGGTAGTGCAGGAGGCCGGAGCGTTCCATTTCCTGGTAGATGAGGGCCAGCATCTCTTCCATGCGGGGCTCGCATATCTCGGCGAGCACGCGGCGTTCGATGGTGCGGGGCGGGCGGCCGCCCACGCCGGGCACTTCGATGGTCTCGCTGGGATGCACCATATCGACGAGGGCGCAGCCGTGCTTGATCTTTATCTTGTCGGCGGCGGCAGGGGAGGTGCGGAGGCCGAAGGCTATGTCGCTGGTGAGGTTGTTGCCGCCGAGGGCCACGGCGCCGGTGTACTTGATGGCGTTGTTGGCGAAGATGGCGATGTCGGAAGTGCCGCCGCCGATGTCCACGATGGCCACGCCTATCTCGCGTTCTTCCTCGGTGAGGATGGACTTGGAGGAGGCGAGGGATTCGAGGACGATCTCGGAGACGTCGAGGCCGCTCTTGCTGCAGGAGCGGACGATGTTCTGTGCGGAGGTGACGGCGCCGGTGACGATATGCACGTTGGCTTCAAGGCGCACGCCGCTCATGCCCACAGGGTTGGCGATGCCGCGCTGGTCGTCCACGATATAGCCCTGGGGCAGGGTGTGGATGACTTCGCGGTCCAGCGGGATGGCGACGGCCTTGGCGGCGTCGAGCACGCGGTCCACGTCCTGCTGGGTGACTTCGCCGCCGCCCTTGATGGCGATGACGCCGTGGCTGTTCACACCCTTGATGTGGCCGCCGGCAATGCCTGCATAGACAGTGGATATCTCGCATCCGGCCATGAGCTCGGCTTCTTCCACGGCCTTGCGGATGGACTGCACGGTCTCGTCGATGTTGACCACCACGCCCTTGCGCAGGCCTTTGGAGGGACTCGTTCCTATGCCGATGATATCTATCCCGGTGTCGGAAGGTTCGCCGACAACAGCGCATATCTTGGTCGTACCAATGTCGAGGCCGACGATGAGTTCGGTGTTAGGCATAGATGAGCTCCCCAACCTTGAAGCATGCTCGCAAAAGGAGATGCCGAGTTAATACTGACATCAAAAAAACAGCACAAGAACACAGAATTGTCCAGCGTTTTTTTGCCGTAAAAAGCTTTGATAACAAGGACTGCCGGAGCTTTGCGAAGCCTAGCGGGAGGACTTGGCGGAGGGCTCTTTCTTTTCTTCCGGAGTCCTCGTCATCCACACCTGCCCGTCGGCCGCGCGTATGCTCGAGACACGCTCCGTTTCCTTCCTTTTCTCGACGTCGGAGACCACGGAAGCTATGCGCTTGAGGTTCTCCCGCCAGTTCTCGAAGCCTATGGCCAGGTGCATGTGCCGGGGTTCCCAGTAGAGTTCGAAGCCGCTGGCCGCAGAGAGGCGCACCCAGGATATCTCGGAGAGCCGGAAGGGGAAGCCGGAAGAGCCGAACATCTCCGCGAAGTCGCCGAGCACGGGGAGTATGTCGTCGCCGCCCGGGCCCAGCTCCAGCATGGGCAGGGAGCGGTAGTTGCGGCTGGTCACCGGGGCTATGAACTGGCCCTTGATATTGAGGAAGAAGAGCGTCTGGTCCTTCTTGGCGAAGAAGACGGGCTCGCGTTCCTTTATTTTGATGATGAAAGTGCCGGGCATCTCGCGGCGTATGGACACGCTCTCCACCCACGGGTTCTTCACCAGCTCCTGTTCGGCTTCGTGTATCTTCACGGCCATGCTGTTCGCGCCTTCGCGGATGCCGCAGATCTCGAGCACTTCGGGCGTCCTCACCTGCGAGTTGCCGGAGACCTGTATGTCCGTGATGGCGAAGTAGGGGCTGGTGACGCAGAAACGCCATGCCTTGAGCAGGCCTACGGCCGCGCCGAATATGAGGAAGCCTATGAGCGAGAGGGCGATGGTCCAGCGCATGAAGCGCCAGAAGCCCTGCGAACTGAAGGGCAGCGAAGGCAGGCTGAAGCCCTTGCGCTTCTTCCTGCGCGAAGCCTTTTTCTTCGGCTCTGCCGCCTTCTTCACGTTCCCCTTCCTGCTCACGTTCCTGCCGCCCGTTTTCGCGGCGGACACGGCAGAAGAGCGGCCCTTGGGCTCGTAGGGGACGCGGCGGTTCTTCCTTTCGCTTCCTATCGCCATGCAGGCCACTCCTTCACTTCCATCTCAAGGGAGATGCCGAAGCGTTCCTGCACGGCGGAACGGGCTTCGGCGATGAGGGCGAGGGCGTCCTCGGAACGGCCGGGGATGCCGCATTTCGTGTCGTGGGCGAGGAAGTTGGCATGCATCTCGGAAAAGTACAGCGCGCCCCTGCGGCGGCCCTTCATGCCTGCGGCGTCGAGCAGACGCCCGGCGGATTCGCCTTCGGGGTTCTTGAAGACACAGCCTGCCGTATGCTCATGCACGGGCTGGCCGCTTTTCTTCTTGAGGAAATTCTCCTGCATGATGCGGCGCAGGCGGGCAGGGTCGTCCTGCTTCATGGCGAGGACGACGGATGCGCTCATGTACCACGAGCAGGGTTCGGCGAGGGAGAAATGGCGATAGGCGGCCTTCCAGCCTTCGGGGCCGACTTCATGCAGGCCGCGCTCCGGCGTGAACACGATGAGGGAGCG
>JAZQMJ010000006.1:0-4650 GCA_045543435.1 Mailhella sp. | reverse complement strand
TGGACCTCTGCCTCGTGCGCTGGCTCAGCGACATCGTCGCCATGGGGCCTGCCGCACTCAAACTGGAAGGGCGCACCAAGAGCGGAGGCTATGTCGCCCAGGTGACAGACGTATATCGTACTGCCCTCGACCGCATACTCTCTCATTCCACTCCGGCCGAATATGGTGCGGATGCCCTTGTTCATGAACTTTTCCATACGGCCTCCCGCCCCCTCTGCTCTGGCTTCTATCTTCCCGAGCGTGAAGTGCAGGCCGTACCTGAAGATTTCAAAGCCCGCCCCGTGGTGGCCCGTGTTCTCGGTCCTGCCGCAAACGGAGGCTGGAGCGTACAGGTGCGCTCCCCCTGGGAAAGCTCGCAGGATGCCTCCCTGCTCCTGCCCGGTATGAAGCGCCCTCTTCTCAAGGCCGGCGCCTATTCCCTCGAGAACCATCGGGGCGAAAGGACTGAACGGCTCAACCCCGGCATGGAAGGCGTGCTCCATTGCGAGTGCGAGCCCCTGCCTTCTGGCATCTATATCCGCGCGTAGGCGCGTCATCTTGGAGCGGTCATGAAAGATATGTTTTCTGTGCTTGCCGGAGGTCTTCTCGGTTCTGCCGCAGTGTTCCCTGAACTTCTCGGCATACTTGAGGATGTCTGCGTCATGGCTGGGCGTGTCGATGCCTGTGAGAAGCCTTGCCGGGCGGCCGTCATCGGTTCCGGCCCTGCTGGCCTTGCCGCGGCCTCTGTCCTGCGCCGCAACGGGCACAGCGTCGATGTCTTCGAAGCCGCTCCCGTGGTAGGCTTCACCTTCCTCAACGCCCCTGCCATCGAATCCAGTTCCGATGCGCCTGAATCCTTCGCCCCCGCCTCTGCCGAGGTGCTTGAATCCGCCGTGACCTTCCTCGAACGTTCCGGCATCGTCTTCCGCACCTCCTCTCCCAAGGGGCAGACTGAACTCGAAGCCATGCTCCAGAGCTACGACGCGGTCATCTGCGCCTGCGGCAAGGCGGCAGTACTCCCGACGGATGCAGCCGGATGCGTAAAAGGCAATCTTTTTGCCGCCGGGACCTGTGTTAAAAACCAGAAGGTCCTGACTGCCGTACAGGCCGCAGAAGCCGGCAGAAAGACTGCCGCTTCCGTATGCGCCATGTTTGCCGGAAAATAAGATGAAAGGCGACCTCTGCTGAGGCCGCCTTTTTTCATTCCAGTATGTTCGCAGAGTATGATGCTTCAAACTCTTTGACGACAGCGTTCAGTTCTGCAGGCAGATATTCCAGAGCCTTGTCACGAAGAGTACGGGGGATGCCGTAGAAGGCTTCAGCTATGCTCCCGGCCATGGCCCCTATGGTATCGCTGTCTCCGCCAAGGGATATGGCGTTGCGCACGGCGTCTTCGAAATCCACAGATTCCAGGAAGGCCTCTATCGCCTGCGGGACTGAGCCGTGGCAGCTCACGTCGAAGCGGTATCCCGGGCGGATGTCATCCAGCGAGAAGTCCAGAGCATAATAACGCTCTTCGATATGCCTTCGGATGGCCTCCCGGCGCTCTCCCTGACGTGCGAGCCATACCGCGGCAGTCACGGCTTCCGCACCCTTGATGCCTTCGGGGTGATCGTGCGTCACTTCCGTCACGCGTCGGGCCATGTCGAGAGCCTCTTCCAGCGATGAAGCCGCCCATGCGCACGCGCTCACGCGCATAGCTGAGCCGTTGCCCCAGCTTCCGTAGGGCCGGGGCTGTTCGCTCATGAGCCAGCTAGAAAAACTGCCGCCGTAGCACCCGCGAGCCCAGCGGCGGCCGAAGTTCTGCATACTGCGGACGGCCTCGGCTCCAAGACTGCCGCGGCGGCCTGCTGAATCCAGAATGGCGCGGGCGACGGCCAGAGTCATCACGCTGTCGTCAGTGATGCGGCATCCAGGAGCGAAGAACGCGAAATCCTTGCTCTTGGTATTTTTCCATTCGAAACGTGAACCTGCGATATCCCCGATGACAGCACCCAGCATGGCGGCCTCCTTTTCATCAAACATAGCGTTGACGCTTCTCCCTTGCAAGGTTCTGGGAATGTTGCTAGGTTTTGATAGTTCAGGAGGAGCGTATGCGCCGCAAAGAGAGAGAAGTCCGCGACTCAGTTTTTTTTCAGGAAATTTTCAGCAAGTGCGAAATACTGGTACTGTCGTTCCATGATGGAGAATTCCCCTACGCCGTGCCTTTGAGCTTTGTCGAATACGAGGGGGCTTTGTATATGCACTGTGCCCTTGAAGGCCATAAGCTCGACTGCATGGCCAAAGACCCTCATGTCCATTTCTCCATCTGTGAGAGCATCTGCGTGGACAGAAAGGAAGCGACTGTGCGTTACCGCAGCGTGTCGGGGACGGGATTCGCTTCTCTCGTTGATGATGCCGAGCTGAAACTGCATGTCCTTGCCGCGCTGGCCGCCAAATATGAAAGCGAATGTACGCTGCCTGTGCCCGACAGGATGCTTGCCGCCACGGGCGTCATCAAAGTGGACATCCATTCCATGACCGGCAAACGCAACGACGTGGATTCTCCTGTGCCGTTCCATCCCTAGCGGTGGCGGCAGGAATAAAGAGGAACTCATTATGCGCCGCAAAGACCGAGAAGTTACCGACTCCGCCTTTTTCAAGGATGTCTTCGATAAAAGCCATGTTCTGACTGTCGCCTTCATCGACGATGGACTCCCCTACTGCGTACCGCTCAGCTTTGTTGAAGTCGAAGGCTCGCTCTACTTCCACTGTGCCCGGGAAGGCCGGAAGCTCGACTGCATTGCCAACGACCCACATGTCCATTTCAACGCTTTCGATGAGATCGAAGTGGATCCGGAAAAAGCCACTGTGTATTTCCGCAGTGTTTCGGGGGCTGGCATGGCCTCGATAGTAGAGGACGAAGCCCTGCGAACAGAGATCCTCGTCGCTATTATGAAAAAGTATTGCGGAAAGGACCAGATACCGCCTTCCAAGAGGCCGGAAAACACCCTGGTAGTAAAAATCGCTGTCACCTCGCTGACGGGCAAACAGCATGCCAAACCTGCCGCCTGAACGTAGAAGACGCTGACGAATGCCGCCAGCGTCTTCTTTTTTCATACCCGTTCCGTAAGGGCTTTCATGAGCCCCGCTATCTGCTCGCGCAGGAGTCGCCCTTCATCAGTATCCGCCACATCGCCTCGCGCTTCAAAGGCCGGCGAGAACGCATTGGCGAAAACTTCGGGCTTATTGAGAACGCGGAGGTCAAGATACACACAGCACTGGCGCAGGTGGTACTGCGCGCGCGAACTGCCCATGCCTCCGGCGGCGCCCATCATGGCGCAGGTCTTGCCAGCGAGAAGTTCGCCCTTCTCTCTCGAAAGCCAGTCCAGCGCATTCTTGAGCGCAGGCGCGTAAGAGTAATTGTACTCAGCTACAGCCAGCACCAATCCATCGGCCTCGCGTACTTTTTCAGCAAGAAGCTTCACACTGTCCGGCTTGGCCATGTCCTCCCTGTAGAGAGGGATCTCTGTGATATCTATTATCTCTAAAGCTGTTCCCTCGGGCATGACTTCCGATGCACAGCGAAGCATACCCATGTTCCTGGAATTCTTTCTCAAACTGCCGCAGATGCCGACATATTTTTTCTCAAACATAATTCCTCCAAAGTTGTTATCAGGAATTATACCTGATAATATGACTCTTGCAAGCTGAGAGAAAAAATAGACAAATGATACTCAGAACTCGGGAAGGCTGTGCCTGCGACTTTCTGCAGCTTTTAGTGGGGATATAAAAAAAGAGGCTAAGACATTGTCTTAACCTCTTGAATTTACATGGTGGAGATGAAGGGATTTGAACCCTCGACCCCTGCCTTGCGAAGGCAATGCTCTCCCAGCTGAGCTACATCCCCATGGGTGGTGTTCGAGCCGAACGTGTGGACTTTAGAAAAGCGCGCGCCTGATGTCAAGTCATTATTTGCGTATGCGCCTGCATGCAGGAAGCCGCCCCAGTCCTTCGACCGGAGCGGCTTCTTTCATTCAGCTATGCTCTTCCCTCAGCGGGCCGCGAGCTCGATGAGCTTCATGGTCATAGCGTGGGACTTGCACAGGGACGGGATGGGCAGGAACTCCGCATTAGAATGGAAGTTCAGGCCGCCCGTGAAGTAATTGGGCGTGAGCACGCCGCGCACGGAAAGGACGGAACCATCGGTGCCGCCGCGCATGGCGATGGTCTTGGGCGTGATGCCAAGCTCGTCGCAGGCCTGGTACAGCATATCTATGGGGCCGCGGTCTTCGCCGAGGGCGTCGATGATGTTGCCGTACACGTCCGTCAGCTTCACGTCGATCTTGGCGCGAGGATGGCGCACGCGGATCATGTCCACCACGTCCAGCACATACTTCTTGCGGGCTTCGTAGTTTTCCTTGCTGTGGTCGCGGATGTTCATGCGCAGGGTGCAGCGGCTGTCGTTGGCTTCACAGCCCCAGAACCACCAGTAGCCGTCATGGCCGTCGGTGTGTTCAGGGGTCTGCTTGCGGTCGAAGCAGGCCATGATGTCGGCGCCCACGAGGAGCGGGTTCACCAGCACGCCCTTGGCGGACATGGGATGGGCCGTCACGCCTTCGATCTCGAAAAGCACGGAGCCGGCGTTGAAGGTCTCGTACACTATCTCGCCCACGGAACAGCAGTCGATGG
>JAZQMJ010000005.1:0-7027 GCA_045543435.1 Mailhella sp. | reverse complement strand
CGATGATGGCCTGCATGGCCACATTCTCCACCGTCGTGAACTCCGGAAGGAGATGATGGAACTGGAAGACGAAGCCCAGTTCCCTGTTGCGGAAATGTGCGGCCTGCGCCTCACTGAGCGAGGAAAGGTCCTGCCCTTCGAACCAGACTTTGCCGCTGGTGGCCCTGTCGAGCGTGCCGAGCACATGCAGGAGCGTGGACTTGCCAGACCCGGACGAGCCTACTATGGCGAGTGCCTCGCCCGGTTCCACGTTGAAGCTCACGTCGCTCAGGATGGTCAGCTCCCCTGCGGGGCTTTCCACCTTCTTCTCGACATGCTCCACGCGGTACAGGAGCCCGTTCTTGTTTTCTGCCGGTTCCATGCTCTACTCGTAGCGAAGGGCTTCCGCAGGCACGAGGCCGGAAGCCTTGCGCGCGGGATAAATGGTTGCCAGATAGCACATGAGCATGGACACCGCACCGATGACGGCAAGGTCAAGCGGGTCGATGATCACGGGCAGCGTATCCATCATGTACACGTCAGGCGGCAGCTCGATGAACTGATACTTCTTGAGCAGCAGCGCCAATATGATTCCTAGCACATAACCGATGGCTGTGCCAACTGCGCCGATGATGGCCCCCTGCAGCTTGAAGATGCGCCGCACATCGCGCGCCGTCGCCCCCATGGACATGAGGATGGCTATGTCCCTGGTCTTTTCCATGACCAGCATGACGAGCGACGTGATGATGGAGAAAGAGCCCACGAGGATGACCATGACGAGGACGACGAACATGCCGAAACGTTCGAGCTGGAGAGCCGCGAAGAGGTTGGCGTTCATGTCTATCCAGTTGCGGGCGTAGAAGGGCCAGCCGAGCTTTTCCGACACAGCGGCCCCGGCTTCCTTGGCCTTGTACGGATCTTCCACGAAAGCTTCGATGCCGGAGATGCGCCCAGCCGGATATCCCATGAGGTCCTGGGCGGCAGGGAGGGCGACATAGGCGAGGCGGCTGTCGAAATCCGACATGCCGGACTTGAAGATGCCTTCCACACGGAAGGACTTGAGCTTGGGCACGAAGCCGGCCGTGGTGCGCTGGCCCGCGGGCGACATGAGGTTCACACGGCTGCCGACACGGAGCTTGAAGCGGCTGGCAAGCTCATGGCCTACCAGGATACCGGCCGGGCCGGACTCGCGCTCAAGATTGGCCACACTGCCCTTCTGCAGATTGCGGAGCATGGGCATGGCTTCGGCGGCCTGATGCGGATCTATGCCGCGCACTACAAGGCCGGTAGCCCCGTAAGGCGTGGACAGCAGGACTTCCGCATACAGGAAAGGCGTGGCCGAGACTATGCCGGGCACGCTCTGCACCCGCTCCAGCACGGAAGTCACGCTTCGAGAAGCGTTCTGCTCTTCCTGAGCGGGCTCCTGCCCGCCTTCAGCAGGAGGATCGAAGGCGTCAGGCTGGGAGGCGAGCACGACCACATGGGGATTAGCCCCCAGTATCTTCTCCCTCATCTCCTCGGTGACGCCGTTATACACGCTCATGACGATGACGAGCGCGGCCACGCCGATAGCCACGCCCATGACGGACATGAGCGAGATTATCGAGATGAAGGTGCGCTTGCTTCTCGCAGTGAGGTAGCGTTTGGCGATGAAGAAGGGAAAGGACATGCAGGCTCCATGAAAACAGTGCCGGAAGAGGCAGGGCCTCCTCCGGCACGGAAAGAGACTAGACTTCGGGTCTCAGCAGGGGGAACAGGAGCACTTCGCGGATGGAAGGCTCGTCGCAAAGGAGCATGGTCAGGCGGTCGATGCCCACACCTTCGCCGGCAGTGGGAGGCATGGCGTATTCGAGGGCGCGCAGGTAGTCGTTGTCGAGGGGGCAGGCTTCGTCGTCGCCGGCGGCCTTGGCAGCCACCTGGGCTTCGAAGCGCAGGCGCTGGTCAACGGGGTCGTTGAGTTCGGAGAAGGCGTTGCCGTACTCACAGCCGCAGATGAAGAACTCGAAGCGGTCAGTGATGAAGGGATCCTCGTCGTTGCGGCGGGCCAGAGGGGAGATCTCGGCCGGGTAGGCGTAGATGAAGGTGGGCTGGACCAGCTTGTCTTCGACGTCGAGGTCGAAGAGGTAGGACTGCAGCTTGCCGAGGCCGTCGCCGTCCATGAACTTCTCGCCGCGGGAACGCAGGTAGGCGCGCACAGCGTCGGCATCGTTGTAGAATTCGGGCTTGTGGCCGCCTATCTTCTCCAGGGCTTCATGGTAGGACATGCGGGTCCAGCGGCCGGGAGTGAGGTCGAGCTCCACGCCCTGATAGGTGATGATGGTGCTGCCGCACACTTCGCGGGCGATGTGGGCGAAAAGCTGTTCCGTGAAGTCCATGAGGTCTTCATAGGTAGCGTAGGCCCAGTAGAATTCGCAGGAAGTGAATTCGGGGTTGTGGCGGGTATCGATGCCTTCGTTGCGGAAGCAGCGGTTGATCTCGTACACGCGCTCCATGCCGCCCACGATGAGGCGCTTGAGGTAGAGCTCGGGAGCTATGCGCATGTAGAGGTCGATATCGAGGGCGTTGTGATGCGTCACGAAGGGCTTGGCCACGGCGCCGCCGGCGATGGGATGCATCATGGGAGTTTCCACTTCCATGAAGCCGTGCTGTTCCATGAAGCGGCGGAACTCGCGAACGATGCGGGAACGCTTGCGGAAGATGTCGCGGGCGCGGGGATTCATCACGAGGTCCACATAGCGCTGGCGATAGCGGGACTCGGTGTCGGTGAGGCCGCTGTGCTTGTCGGGCAGGGCGCGGAAGGACTTGCTGAGAAGGCGGATGTTATCGCAGCGCAGGGTGAGTTCGCCGGTCTTGGTGCGGAAGAGGCGGCCGTTCACGCCCACGATGTCGCCCACGTCGAGCTTCTTGAAGGCGGCGAACACTTCTTCGCCGAGGATGGCCTTCTCGGCGTAGCACTGCAGGCGGCCGGTGCGGTCCATGACATGGAAGAAGATGACCTTGCCGAAGGAACGGGAAGACATCATGCGGCCGGCAAGGGCGAACTCGACATCGAGGTTTTCCAGCTCTTCTTCGCTGTAGGCCTCGTATTCGGCATGCACGGTGCCGGCTTCATGAGTACGCTTGAAATCGTTGGGATAAAGCGGGACGCCGGAATCCAGAAGATCGCAGGCCTTGCCCACGCAGTTCTTCACGACTTCATTGAGTTCGCCGTGTTCGGCAAAGCTTTCCAGCATCGGCATGAAATAGGCCGCATGTTCCGACTTAGTGGCAAGCTTGATGGGCTTGCGGGCTTTCTTCTGCTCTTCCAAGGTTCTCTCCATTATGCTGGGCGGCTGGAGGGCCGCCGAAAGTATCGCAACTGCACTCCGCAGAGCGGAACGGACGCAACGAAAGACACGCTCTCGTGCGCCGTAAAAATATTTGCGTAGGACAAATATCGCCGGGCGTCAAGTCCGCAGACAGGCGCTCGGAAGACTCTCGCCGCGCCTCATGCCCCAGCCTTGCGGCCGGAGCATCTTTCCTTCCGGCTTCCTGCCGGGAGCGACGAGTTTTCCTTGCCCATCCGCACACACTGTTTTACAAGAAAAGGCATGGATACCGCAAGAAAAACCGCACTGCTCCTGCTGTGGCTCCTGCTTTTTCCGGCACTGTGCCACGCCATGGAAGGCCCGGATCCAAGCCCGCCCGGAAGCCCCATCGCCTGGAAAAGTCCGGAAGACGGCATGGATGCCGCCCTGCTCTCCTATACCATGAAGAAAGGCGACGGCTACGCCCGCCGCATGTTCCTGCATATCCTCAGGATGGACACGGAACATTTCGACTTCCACCTGTTCAGTGCGAGATGTGAAGACGGACGCTCCCGGACCATGCGCGAATGGAGCGAGGAAAAAGGCCTGTCCGCCGCCATAAACGCCTGCATGTACCTGACAGACGGGCTCACCTCTACAGGCTATCTGCGCAAAGGGGACAGGCACAGCGGCAGCCGCATAGTCAAACGCTACGGGGCCTTCTTCGTCAGCGGCCCCAGGCAGGCCGGGCTCCCCAGAGCCGCCGTGCTCGACCGCACCTCTGACGACTGGCAGTCCCTGCTCCCCCTCTATGAAAACGTAGTGCAGAATTTCCGCCTCATGGGGCGGAACGGAGAACAGCTCTGGCCGGAAAACGGGCCGCGCCATGCCGTGGCCGCCGTAGCGGAAGACAGGGCCGGGCGCATACTCTTCCTGCTCTGCTCCGAGCCTGTTTCCGTACACGACTTCGTGGATGCCCTGAACGCCTATCCGGAGCTGGACCTGAAGTCGGCCATGTACACAGAAGGAGGAAGCGACGCCACGCTCATAGAGAACAGCGGAGCTTCGCCCCGCCTGCTCAACGGACTCAGCCCCACAGGCTACATGCTTTCCCCCCGGGGAGACGATATCCCCCTCCCCAATATCATCGGCGCGAAACGACGCTGATGCCGGCGCGAACGCGCGAGGCTCGCCATGAACTGCGGCTATATCTTCATCCTGCTCGCCACCCTGTTCTTCAGCTCCATGGAAGTGGCCCTCAAGACTGTGGCCTACGACTTCCACCCCATGCAGCTCAACTGCACCCGTTTCCTCGTGGGCGGCCTGCTCCTCGTGCCCTTCGGACTGCGCGCCCTGAAAAAGCGGGGACTCTCGCTGGACCTTGCGGCCTGGAAGGGATTTGCGGGGCTCGGCTTCCTTGGGCTCGTGGTGAGCATGATGCTCTACCAGGTCTCCATCCTCTATGTCCCGGCTTCCGTGGTGAGCGTACTCTTCAGCTGCAACCCCGTGCTGGTGCTGGCCTTCGCCTTCCTCATCCTGAGGACGGATATACGCCCCCAGCATATCGTCGCGCTCGTACTGGAAGTGGCGGGCGCGCTCGTCATCATCGACCCTCTGCACACCTCTTTGGATATGCGGGGCGTGGCCCTCGTCCTGCTTTCCGCCGCCACCTTCGCCCTGTATGCCGTTCTGGGCAAGAAGCTCTGCGCCCAGTACTCCGGCCTTGCCGTGACCAGCTTCAGCTGTGTGGCCGCCAGCGTTGAGATGCTCCTCATCATGGCCCTCAGCCATGCCGCCCCCGTGGCCGATGCCCTGCGCGCCTCCGGACTGCCTTTCTTTGCCGAGATACCCTTCATGCAGGGCTATACCAGCGGCAATATCCTGACTGTCCTCTATATATGCATCTTCGTCACGGGCGGCGGCTATGCCTGCTACTTCATGGGCATGGAACGCACCTCGCCCATGCAGGGATCGCTGGTCTTCTTCTTCAAGCCCATACTCGCTCCCCTGCTCGCCATGGTCGCCCTCGGCGAAAGCATCTCCTGGAACATGTGGTTCGGCATAGGCCTCATCCTCGTGGCCTCGCTCATATCCATGCTGCCCACGCTCCACATACTCCAGAGCGTGCGGCACCTGAGCCTGCATCTTCCTCACACGAAGAAATAGTACACGGCGTCTATGGAGGGCATACCGCTGAGGGACATTGACATCCTCTCCGCCCTGAACGATATGTTACCAAGTCCCGCTTTCTGGCTCTCAGGGGAACTCGTAAGCCCCTGAGCAGTATCTTCGGCGTTGTAAACCATGCTGCCGGAGGAACCAGCAGCGGGCTTTCTTTTTTGACGAAGCGCACAGCAAGTTCTCCCTCCATGCGATCCGCGCCAGCCAGACGACTCACGGGCCGACTGCCCACGCCCTCCTGCTCACCAAATCAGAAGCTCGCGCCACAAAGGAAGCTCCTATCATTAAATAAACTTTGATAGGAAAGCGGCCACCATGCTCGCGGTCGGGCATGGAAGCCGCTATTTTATTCGCTGGACAGAGCCCCTCTGTCTCTTTCGCGGCAAACTTTTACTCCAGTAAACCGCGAAGGAAATGCCTGCTGAAAAATTCTGGAACACTTGGCACGTCCGGCTTTCCAGAGAAAATGGGGAAAATTTCATTTGTCCGTCGGAACACCTCAAAAAACTAAAGATTATGTCCACCGGACGATATTAAAAGTCTTTTTAGAAATAGCGATTCTAGGGAAAACGTGGAATAAGATAACGGCAGAAGGGATTGTTCATTTTTTCCCTATCCCTTCCCTAGTGATTAGACAATACAGCAGCAGGTTCTGCCAACTTCAAGCGGTCTGCTGCATGGCTTTGGTAACGTTCACAGCCAACCATAAACTCTCATAGGAGAAACTGCCATGAAATTTGAAGGTATGATCATCGGTGTGCCCACTGAAATCATGCACGGCGAAGGCCGCGTGTCCTCCACCCCCGAAACCGTGAAGAAGATGGTCGCCGAAGGCGCCACCGTTCTCGTGCAGAAGGGTGCTGGCAACAAGTCCTTCTTCAGCGACGCTGAATATGTGGCCGCTGGTGCTACCATCATCGAACGCGCCGACGAAATCTTCGCCAAGGCCGACGTGATCCTCAAGGTTAAGGAACCCCTCTTCAACGAAGAAGTTGGCAAGCACGAATCCGAAATGCTTCGTGACGGCCAGTACCTCATCACCTTCCTGCATCCCGCCGCTCCCGTGAACCGCGAGCCCATGAAGAAGCTCCGTGACACCGGCTGCATCTCCCTCACCCTCGACGGCATTCCCCGTATCACCCGCGCTCAGACCATGGACGCCCTGACCTCCATGTCCACCGTCGCCGGCTACAAGGGCATGCTCATGGCTGCCAGCTACATGACCAAGTTCGTGCCCATGGTCGGCACCGCCGTCGGCGTGCTGAAGCCCGCTAACGTGGTCGTCATCGGCACCGGCGTGGCCGGCCTCCAGGCTGTCGCCACCGCTAAGCGCCTCGGCGCCGTCGTCACCGCCATCGACATCCGTCCCGCCGCTGCCGAACAGGCTCGTTCCCTCGGCGCCAAGACCCTCGAGACCGGCGTTCCCGCTGAACTCGCTATCGGTCAGGGCGGCTACGCCCTCCAGCTCCCCGCTGAATGGCTCGAAAAGGAACGCGCCGCTATCCGCGACACCATCGTGGCCGCTGACGTCGTCATCTGCTCCGCCCTCATCCCCGGCGAACTCGCTCCCGTTATCGTGA
>JAZQMJ010000004.1:0-1812 GCA_045543435.1 Mailhella sp. | reverse complement strand
GGGAAGAGAGGGAACGCCTGCGGCGGGCTGGTCGTGGCGTGGAGCTCCCGGAGTGCTTGTCGGAGCGGCGGTGGAGTCGTGACCTGCGGGCTCGCGGCGTGCTTGCCGTAAGTCATTCTAACTTTTTAGAAGATGAGTCCTCCGGACAGGGGAAGGCGGGTGCTGCTTGGGGCTGCCGCCCCACGGAGCACACCCTTCCATCCCCCGCCGGCAACCCCGCTGGGTCGTGTCCACTCGTCGCATCCCACCCCGATCGGCTTTTGGGAAAAGCCTCCGGGGCGGGTACCCGGCTCCTCGGGCCGTCCCTCATTTCTTCGGGAAGGGCGGGGCTGACTACACGAGGCGTGCAGGGCTGGGCATGTCCGGGGGAAGAGCTTTGAGCCCGAGGAGTGTTGGGCAGGAGTGGAAGCCTGGGGCAGGAGACCTTTCTGCTGTGGGATCAGATACGAAAAAAGCCGGAGCGCGAATCACGTTCCGGCCAATGGTTTTGGGGTGGTCAATCTTTGTAATTCTTGAAGAAATAGGTGAGGATATAGGTACATTCCGTTTCGCTTTTGGAGGCGAGGGTCACCTGCACGGCGTCGAGCCCGTCGTCGCGGTCCTTGAAGAGCCAGAGCACGCCGAAGCCGTAGTCGCGGAATTTGTGGAGCTGGGCCTTCATGGCCTTGTCGTCGGGCTGGGCGCTGTCGAGCCAGGTGAGCCAGCCTGCGTCGAGGTAGCGCAGGGGCGGTCCGTATTCCTGGATGAGCTTTTCGTTCTGCGCGTTGAAGAAGTTCAGCACGCCGCCGTCCTTTTCGGAAAATTCCTTCAGGCCGCTGATGGCGCTGAGCCCCTCCTGCCCTTCGAAGGTGACGATGTACTGCTGGAAGCCCTGCTGGGGCGCGGGCACTTCCTTCACGAAGAACGTGCGGCCGGACTGCCCGGCTATTTCGGGGAAGCGGCTGGCGCTGTCGCCCATCTTGGTGCCGAAGGGTTCGGCAGAGGCCGGGAGCGCGGCAAGGCAGAAGATGAGGGCAAGAATTGCGGTGAGTTTTTTCATGAGCTGTTCCGGTTACTTGTAGTTTTCGAAGTAGAAGGAGGTCACGCCCCAGCATTCGTCTTGGCTCTGGGGGAAGAATTCCACCTGCACGCGCCTCAGGCCGTCGGCGCGGCCCTTGAAGTCCCATACGGCCACGAAGCCGCGGCTGTCGGCAAAGAGGGCCTTCTTGAGTTCATCGCATTCCGGGCGGCGTTCGCGGAGGAAGCGTATCCACTTCTCGTTCAGGAAGTAGCTGGGGTCGCCGTAATGCTTCTGGAAGACCTTGGTCTGCTTGAAGAAGAATTCGCTGAGGCCATGTTCGCCCTTGCGGAATATCACCGCGCCGCAGATGGAACTGAGGCCGTCCACGCTCCTGCCGTCGTCCTCGAAGGTGAGCAGGTAGAGGTCGAAGAGCGGAGAGGGCTTGGGCACGGAGCGCACCACAAAGGTCTCGCGGCTCGTGACTTCCTTATGCCTGAGTTCGGGGAAGAAATCTGCCGGACAGCCCATGTTAACACCGAAAGGCGTGGCCACTTCCGGGAAGGACGCGAAGACATCGCCCTTTCTGCCTGCGATGCATCCGGCCAGAGAAGGAACGGCCGCGGCAAGACAGAAGACGAGGGCGAGGATTGCGGTGAGTTTTTTCATGGGGCCTCCTGGAGTTCCTCCTATATTCTTCCTTTCCAGAATCCTTGTAAAGAGAGGCTGGCAAAAAAGCCGGAGCAGTCGCAGTAACCGCCCCGGCTTTCCTTAATTAAAAGTCTTTGGAAGAGGGGGATGGGGTTCGGGGAAGG
>JAZQMJ010000003.1:0-15306 GCA_045543435.1 Mailhella sp. | reverse complement strand
GGATACGTCCGCGTATCCAGCACCGATCAGCACGAGGACCGCCAGCTCATCGCTATGGCGGAACGCGGCATACCGCAAGGCCGCGTCTATATAGATAAGCAGTCCGGCAAGGACTTCGCTCGTCCGCGCTACCGGGCATTGATGAAAAAACTGCGTCCCGGCGACCAGCTCTGCATCACGAGCATAGACCGTCTGGGACGCAATTACGAAGAAATTCAAGAGCAGTGGCGCTTCCTGACACGAGAAAAGAAAGTGGACATCCTTGTCTTCGATATGCCGCTTCTCGACACGCGCCGCGACAAAGACCTCATCGGTACGCTGATAGCCGACATCGTTTTGCAGGTACTGTCCTTCGTAGCCCAGAAGGAACGCGAGAATATACGCCAGCGGCAGGCCGAAGGCATAGCCGTTGCAAAGATGAAAGGAACGCGTTTCGGCAGAGAGCCGAGACCGCTACCCGAAAATTTTCAGAAGATTTATGAAAGTTGGAAAGAGGGAAAACTTACCACCTCTGAAGCAGCTAGAAGATGCGGAATGGCACGCTCAACATATCGTTATCGAGCCAAAATATTTACTGTGAGTAATATCGTAACATAGCGAAAAAGTGTACTTTTTGGCCAGTATCAACTTTATAATTCACCTACTCCTGACCTAACACACACGCCTTCATTATTCCAGTAAAAAAATTAGTTTTGAATTTTTTCAGGCCGAATCTTTTGCTAGGTGGCTAATAGGTACACTTTTTGGCCAGTATGCCTAGAAGGATTCATTAGCCTGTGCCAAACAGGTGCAGAGGAGAATGATATGCGTAAGCTGGCAGTAGTTGTTGGGGCAATTTTTGCACTGTCCTTCAGTTCCATTCAGGCCTGGGCTAATGAGCCTGCCACCAGCTCTGGCCCCGATAAGGCCACAGTGGCTGTCAGCGAGCTTGTCATCAGCCCCTCCATTTCCGAAAAACAGGCCACTATCGTTCGTAATTCCAGCCTGATAGCCGATGTCGAAAACGCTATCCGAAATGGCCGAAAGTTTGACCTGCTGACCAGACGCGGAGCAGCCTTGGAGGCCATCCGGAAAGAGCAGAAATTCGCCCAGAGCGGCCTTGCTGCCGGTGATGCCGCAGTAGAAGGACAGCTCTCCAACGCTGACTTGATCCTCCTCATTGAAGTCACGCAGTTCAGCTTCGGGCGTTCCTCCAGTCGAGTTCCCAACACGGAAAAATATCGTGTGAGTGACTCCTGTAGCATTGAACTTTCCGTACAGATTCTCGACAGCAGTCGTGGTTCGGTCACTGCCTCCTTCCCCATCAAGGCTTCTGCTAAGTCCGGCACCGCTATGGCCAATAAAATAGGTGCGGCCAATACCGCCATCTTGAGCCAAACCTTGGAAAAGGCCGCGGCTTCTCTTGCCAATCAGCTTTCAGATACAGTCTTCCCCATCACCGTACTATCAGTAAAGGGCAAGAGGCTTTTTGTGAATCGTGGCAATGACTCTGGGCTGAAGCCTGGCGATATTTTTGACGTATTCGAACCTGGCGAAGAACTTATAGACCCTGAGACAGGGGAAAACCTTGGTTCTACTGAAATGGAAGTCGGCAAGGCCCGCGTAATCCGCGTTAATCCCAAAATGACAATCATGGAAGTGATCAATGGTGATCCTTCCTATATGCAGCAGGGCTTCATTCTCCGTGCACCGGTGAAATAACTTTTATGGGGGGGAGTATGCGTATAATCGCCCTTGCATTCGTATTGGTGCTTTTTGCAACACATGTCCAAGCCGGTGGCGTAAAAGTCAAAACCGTAGAGGCCCAAGGCGTGGGAGAAACCCGTGAAGCCGCTATCAAGGCGGCCCTAACGGAGGCTGTAGCCCGTGCTACTGGCATGACGATTTCTGCCAGAGATCAGGTCAGTATTAAGAGCAAAGAAGTTGAACACGTTACTGACCAGTCGGAGACGTTTTCTTCCGAGACCTCAAAACAGCTCAAGCGTGAGGTTCAGACATCGACAAGAGGTTCGGTGCGCGGCTATCAAATCATTGATATAGCACCCGTACCTAACGCCGAGCTTCTGCGTGCCATCCTCTCTGTTGATGTGAACTGCTTTGAACTCGGGCGTGCAACTGAACGCATGCGCATCGCTGTCCTTCCCTTTATGGTTCACAATTCAATCTCATACAGCGAAGAACTAGAACGGACACGTTTTAAGATCAATCAGTCCGTGATCAATTACCTGACTGGCACACGCCACTTTGCTGTTCTGGATCGGGATTTCGAAAAAGAACGCCTCGGCGAGCTTGAGTCGCTTCTGCGGGCCGATGTCAGGCGTGAAGAACGTGCGCGCCTTGGCAACACACTTGCAACTGACTACATCGTTACCGGTGTGATTTCTGACTTCAATTACAGCGAACGAATCGAAACGGATCCGTACCTGAATGAAAAGAGGCGTGTCGCGCACGGCAATGTTGCCATTGAATGGCGTGTCATCGAAGCCGCGACCGGCCAGATCGTCGTAGCAGATACCGCAACGAGAAAAGTGAAAAACGCGGCGGCTTTTTCCGAAGGGGGACGATTCCTTGGGGAAAAGATCGGAGCAACCATTTCCTCCCAGATTTTTCCTCTAGCCGCCATTGCATATGAACATGGACAGTTCGTCCTTGCCCAAGGTGCAACCACTCTGCGCGTAGGCGATGTTTATGACCTTGTTCGCCAGGGGGCAATGCGCCATGACCCCTACACTAAAGAACCACTGGGCCGCAATGAAATCTTGGTTGGTCAGGTGCGCATCTCGCGCGTTTCGCCCAAGATGGGATATGCTGAAATCATCAAATGTACGGAAGATCCTAGCGGTATGGCTCCGCGCGAATACCTCCTTCGTCCAACGGCTGATTCAAATGCGGACAACGCAGCCGGAAAGAAGGCTAAACGCCGGATGAAGCCCAAATGGTAAGCCGTATTCTTTTGTCCACATCGCTGACGATTTTCCTTGCGGCTGGTTCCAGTGCACAGGCGTCCCCTCTTGACGACTTGGTTCGAGACTGGCGGGCGATGCCCTCTTTCGAGGAGGGCATCCAAGTAACACCATCAGGAGTTATTTCTTCCGTCCAGACTGTTTTGCGACCGGGCGATTCGGAGGAACGCACCCTGATACTTACTGAAAGTGAGGCTGTCCTTCAAGCCGCACGCGCTGTCATAGCTGAAAATAACAACGACACCACTCTGCAAGGGATTCTGAAAAATCATTTCGCCTCCAAGAAAGTATCGTTGCCGGGCCACGTATTACTTTCGGAGTGCAGCCAGGGACTTTGCCGCAGTGTTTATGCAATGACCAAAGACGAATTGGCAAAGGCAAAAGAGCGTATTCAGCATACCCGTTTTACGGACTCGTTTGAATCCTTCAAGACTTCCCCCTTTGCGGATTCCTCACTTCTTGATGCGCTTGGTCAGCCGGAATTGTCTCTCCTAAGCGATTTGCGCAGAACCTCCGAGATCTATGCCAATGTCCGCTCGGCCATAATTCCGATTTCCGGCATTATGAAAAAAGCACTTGCTTTTGAAGAAAAGCGTAATGCGGGGGTACGCACCCTGATAGACTCCGGGGCAAAACATGACTTGGTGCTTCACTCGATTTATGCCGTCGAGTCTCCCAAGGCTTATTCAGAAAAACTTGCTCAAGCTGGCATATCCTCTCTGGTCTGGCATCCCGAAACGCCGACATTGCGTCAGATTGCCCGAGTCCAGGGCTTTGTGCGTTTTGACGGACGAGCCAAAAACAAACTTCCCGCTTCCATGGACTTCATCCAGCAGAGTTTTGCCGAGGGACGAAATCTTGCTCTTGTAATCGAACTGCTTGAAGCCGCCGCAGAACGGGCACCAGCGACTCCGGAAGTGTGGGAATACCTCGCGGCAGCCTATCTTGCTGCGAACCGCCCCGAGCCCGCACAAATCGCCGCACGAGTTTGGTTTGTCACTGCTAAAGAGCCAAAGACCGCAGGGCTCTGGCTTTTGAAAAAATTCAGGTCTGATGCACGAAGCAAAGAATTGCTCTCCTTTTTAGAGTCGTCCACGAGTCGTACATCTTCTAGGTAACCTAACAACAGGAGAAAACATATGTCCAAAATGAAAGCACTTGCAGCAGTTATCATGTCTGCCTTGTTGGTTGATGGTGCCATGGCTGCGGAATTTGCGAAGGAAATGTCTCCGACAACGGTCGAACTCATGGAAAAAGCCGGTGCAGAAAAAGCAACTGCTACTGCACGTTCCAAGTCGCCGAGAATTCAAGCCAATGATTGGATTAAGGCGGCCGGTTTGACAATCGGTCACAATTCAGAAAAGGGAGTCTTTATTGCCATAGGTAATGACAGTATAGACGTCAAAAAGGTTCGCCAACTATCAAATGCGCGTGCCGTGGGAACCATGACGGCACAGCTGAAAGCAAAGACTGAGATAGCAAAATACCTCAATACAGAGGCCACTGCTGAAGTCCTTTACTTGTGTCCGCCTAAGACGAAGAAGACAGAATTCGATATCGCCAAGGAAGAGCTTGAAGAGGCTCTCAAGACGCTCACTGCTGAATATAAAGAAGCACTTGCTGCTGTTGATCAAGAAAAAGCCAATCAGATAGGCGACATCTCCATGGATGAACTCTTCAAAGAGGGGCTCTCGGTCTCTTTGAAGAAATGTGGTGTTGATCTGGATTTTCAAATGCTCCAGGCTAAATCGAAACAGAAGCTCGACGACCTCAAAAATCAAGTGAAGGCCCTTGAGGGGCAGCTCGAAGAAATTAAGAAACAGGCCCAAGCCTTGGCTGAATCGCTAAATAGTGAGCGTACTTCTGAAGCTCGCCTCATGGCCGACATGATCGTGAGCGGTGCTGTTGTTGTGAATTCTTGGGAGCGCTATGAAAATAACACCTACGAAGTAGCAGTAGTGGTCGTCTGGTCGCCTGCGCAGGAACGTTTTGTCCGAAGTGTTCTCGGAATGAACACGGAACCTGTCAACCTCAAGCCCACCTCCCAAAAATCACGTGCAGAATATGTTAATGGAATTAAGTGGGAGCATGTTGCAGGCACTCGCTGGTTTGTGGATCGTGACGGAACGCCGCATCTTTTCGGTGTCGGCATAGAAGAACTCCGCGATGATAAATCGAGCACTCTCGAGCGTGCTGAAATAATGGCAGACAATGATGCGTGGCAGAATCTCGCAATGGCTTTGATAGCCGACACGAAATTCCAGCAGGAGACCTATCGCAAACTGCAGGACATGAATGATGCTGAAGGCAACAGTGTTCAAGTAGACGCGACTTCTGCGGCGAGAGCGATGCAGGGAGCGGTCAAGGAACTGAAATTGCGCGGTGTGTCGACCGTTTTTGATGGCATCTGTCCTTCCCCCATAACGGATCGTAATGTCTATGTGAAGGTCGTTCACCTTAATCCGCTCTCTATGCGTTCCGCTCTTAAAATGTTCAATAGCCAGATCGACACCGCTCGCGATGTTGGCAAGTCCCAGCAGGAAGTAAAGGGCTTCACTGACCAGAGCATGGCTAGTGTGCAGGAAGCCCGCAATGCTGCGGCAAGCTATACGCAGGGCGTGCAGCAGGCGAACGCTACGGCCGAAGAACTTGCAAAAGCTAAGGCCGCTGAGCAGGCTGCTCGAAATACTGCACACGAAAATCGTCATGCACCTACAGACACCAATGCACGCGTCCGCGGCGGAACTTTTGGCGGTGCCGGTGCTGAAGACTTCTCATTCTAGGTCATGTCGTCAATACATTGAATCCTAATAATTTTTTCTGTGTCAGGAGGTTTTTATGAACAAACTTAAACTCAGCTGTCTCTGTCTGGCTTGTGCCCTTACTCTTACTGGTTGTCTCGGTGGGGGCAGTGGTGGTAGCAGCGATAGCCTCGGTATCGTGAAGGACGGGAAGGAAGCCCTCAAGACCTACGGTGAAGTTTTTGCTCCGGCCAGAGATACACTGAAGAGTGGTAAGTTCGACAGCCTTGTTGCTGACGTCAACGCCCCCTTCATGAAAGACGGTAAGGCCATGTCCGCTGAGGAGATTAAAGAAAAGCTTCTTGATGACAACAGCGAACTTTCCATTGCCGAACGTGGCCTGCTCACCCTGAACTGCGGCGACATTGAACGCGCTCTCGTTTATTTCGATGCAGCTGATCAGAAGATGGAGAAGGTCGAAGAAGGAGGCTTCTTCTCCAAGGCGGTTTCCTTCGGCAAGACGGGAGTGGGAGCCGTTACCGGCCTTGAGGAAATGGGCGATTATAGGTTTCGCGGCTATGAAAAGGTGATGGTGCTCAACTATAAGGCACTCTCTTATCTGCTCATGGGGGATCGCAAGGCTTACAATGTTACTCGCCGTGCTATCGAACGTCAGCAGAAGGAATGGGAACGTTTCCAGGAACGTATGGCTAAGTTTGAAGCTAGGGAGAAGAACGCGGAAGTCGAAAAGATTGTCAGTGCGATTCCCGACAAGCGTTCCGCTGCGGCTAAGAAGAAGGCCTCTCTTGTCAGCAGTGCCTATGTGAATCCCTTTGGTGACTACATGGACGCCGTAATGATGGAGCTCGACAGCCTTGCCGACAAATCCCTCCGCGATAACGCGCGCCTGTCTTATGAAAAGGTCGTAAAGAACAACAGCAAGTGTAACACCGCCAAGGTTGCCGCTAAGGAAGTTCTCAAGACTGCCCCGGAAGGCAAGAAGCTTGTCCACATCATTCTCGCCGACGGTTTCGCACCTGAAAAGAAGGAGCACAGTGAAGCTATCGCCATCGGAAAGTATGCCGCTGCTGTCAATTTTGCCGTTGCTACTCCCATTGCTTCTCCTGTCAGTGGTGCTCGTGTTCGTGCGAGTGGCCAGTCTGTCTTCATGTCTTCTCTTAGCCAGATCGAATCCATCGTTCTGCGCGACGAACAGGACAATATGCCTTGGCGTTATACCATGATGGCTCTTGGTCTTATCCGTTCCGGAGCTGTGGGCGCTCTTTCTGAAAAGGCCGGGCTGGGAAGCGTGCTTGGTGCCGGTGCAGCAAGCAAACTTCAGCGTCCCGATACTCGTTCTTGGCTGTCTCTGCCGAATAAGGTTCTCGTAGCTCGTATGTATGTGCCTGCGAACACCAAGCAGATTACCGTCGAAACTCTTTCTAAGGGTAATGTGTTTGCGAGTACGAAGGTCGATATTGCCGCTGAAGGTCCTACTGTGGTTTACGCGGTCAGCTATGATAAGCAGCTTCGTGCCTATGCTAATAAAAATTCGTGGGTGAAGTAGTCGCACCATTGGACAATGGGTGAATGCTTATGAAATTCAGACTCACCGTTTTATTGGTCATGATCATGGCCCTCTGCGCCTGTGCAAAGCAGGAACCCCAACCTTTGCCGCTGGTGGTCGATCCTCATCCTCAGATTCGTGTTATTTTTGGTAATGAAGGTGTTCGTAGTTGCTTGGATATCGCTAATGCGGCAGTGGATACCTCTTCCGCTCTGACACGCTGTATTGTCCGGGTGGTGAATCTTAGCCAGCAGAAAGTCCCTCTTGAGTATAAGGTTGTATGGGAAGACCGGTATGGTGCCCCGCTACTCTTTACTGCGGCCTGGCAGAGGACTCCTGTCGCTGAATCAGGTGAAAAGACCATTGTGAATATGGCTAAGACTCCCGGTGCAGTACGAGCGACTGTGACTTTGCGCTTCCCTGAAGATGTGCAGATATGGGTACCAGAGCCTGATCCGACACGGCATCCGGCGTACTGAAAAGAGATTTTCTATAACCTAAAGGAAGACTATGAAAAAGTTCTTTTTTGCGCCGATTGCCTTGCTTTCTGCAGTGGCTGTTTCGGGTTGTATGCCTTCGGATACCGGTAGTAGCTTTGGACGGTTCACTTCGATATCCATTGTCGACTCGTCTGAACGTATCAAACTTGATACTAAGATTAGTCTTTCGGATATCATCGCCTTTGCCGAAAACATGACAAATCAGATGCTTCAGTCTCCTATTTTCACCAAGGCGAAGAAACCTCCACGCGTTATCGTAACGGCTATCCGCAACAACACTCATGATGAGAACCTAAGAGTCAGCGATATATACGATCGTATTTCGTCAGTCCTGGTCAAGTCTGGTAAGGTCAGAGTGCTGGATGAGTCGGCGTTAAACTTCAATTATGTGATGCATGTGGAGCTTACCGATATAGTCACGCGTTCACCCGATGGACAGAAGCTTGTCGAGTACACCATGAAAATCAAACTGTATGATCTGTATGGTGAACTGAAGGATCAGTGGGCCGACGATCTCTCGTTGTTCAAGAATCGGTAACGTTAAGCATAATAAGTTTAAGGCGGGAGCAGCATGGGTTGCTTCCGCCTTTTCTTCTGATTGAAGTTTATGCGATATTTTTATTTTTTTATGAAAGAAGCGATAAAACCAGTTTTTTTTCTTACAATACTGTTTGTGTTTTCTTTCCCTGCCTTTGGAGCTGGAAATACCACCAACGAAAGTTTTACAGTAGCAAAAAAATTGCTGGAAGAAGAGATTTATTATGACCACCGAATAACAGTTTATTGCGAAGCGGAGTTTGATGAGATGAAACGAGTTTGTCTCCCAGATGGCTTCGTAACTCCGAAGCATGATAAACGAGCTGAAAGGGTAGAATGGGAACATATAGTCCCCGCTGAAAACTTCGGTCGTTCTTTTGTTGCGTGGCGCGAGGGAGATCCTCTTTGCATTACTAAAAGTGGTAAACCCTATCGAGGGAGAAGGTGTGCAGGAGAAGTAAGCAAGGAATATCGCTTTATGGAAGCTGACATGTATAATCTGTACCCGGCGATTGGAGCTGTAAATGCTATCCGTTCAAACCACAATTTTCAAATGCTTGATCCGAGTATCCCGTCAACCTTTGGTATTTGTTCAATGAAGGTAAAAGGAAATAAAGTTGAACCTCCAGCGAAATCACGAGGCATAATAGCACGAACTTATAAGTATATGGATGATAGCTATTCCAGATATCGAATGAGTTCCCAGCAAAGAAAACTGATGGATGCCTGGGATGAAATGTACCCGGTCGATACTTGGGAGTGCCAACGAGCTAGGCGTATTGAAGCTATTCAGGGCAACGAAAATATTTTCGTAAAAAGCAAGTGCATTCGTAGAGGTCTATGGTAATTACTTGTAGATATTTTTGGATGGAGTTAGCAAATTTTCGATTGAAACTTGTGAAGAGTTGTGAATCCTTAGCTGAACAAGAAATCTTAAAGTATAAGGGCTGCCCAACGGCAGCCCTTATACTTTAAACTAGAAGGAGGGTAGGGAACAGGTCAAGCCAATGCTTGAAAAGGTTATCCCCTTTAGGATAGAATACCCACATTCATCCGAAGAAATCCACTCACATCTTTTTAATTTGTGAGTATTTCAGTGGGTATTTTATTTAATATTTGTAAATTAATCATGATATTTCAAAATGATATAAATTTACAAATATTTCTCCAGAAAGTTTCCCCCGCCCCCTCAATAGTCTCTCAAACTCACACCGCTTACTTCGCCAGGCACGCGTCCAGGGCGGCGGCGATGGCGTCCTTGTCCATGTGCTGGCCGATGAAGACGAGCTTCTGCTGGCGGTCGCCGTAGGTCTCGTCCCATTCCTTTTCGAGGGATTCGTCGCTGGCGCGTTCTTCGGCCTGGCGATCTTCGGGCAGGGAGGCCACCCATTCGCCGTAGGGGGTGGCGGTCATTTCGCGGCCGGCCTGTTCGAAGAGGAAGGCCATGTCCGGCTCTTCGGCGAACCACATGATGCCCTTGCAGCGCAGTATGCTCTTGGGCCAGAACTCGTCGACGAAGGTGGTGAACTTCTCCTGGTCGAAGGGAGCGCGGCGGAAGTACACGAAGGTGCTGATGCCGTACTCGTCGCCGTGGGCCTGGCCCGGGCCGTGGTGATGCCCGCAGGAGCAGATGCCGTGCTCGTGGTCGCAGTGGGAGTGGTCGTGGTTCGAAGTGTCGAACTTTTCCACGTCGCCGAAGCTCTGCAGGCCGAAGGGCGTGAAGTCCTGATGATGCTCGTGCACGCCTTCTTCCACCACATGCTCGAGGGCCTGCACCCAGCCGATGGAGGTGGAAACGCGCTCGATGTCGAAGAGGCCGGTGTCGAGGATGTCCTTCACGTCCACCTTGCCGTAGTTGGTCTCGATGATGTTGGCGGCGGGGTTCAGGCGGCGGATGACGGCGCGGATGAGGCCGAGCTGGTCTTCGGAGAGCGTGGCGACCTTGTTGAGGATGATGGTGGAGCAGAACTCGATCTGCTGGATGACGAGGTTGGCGATGTCCTCGGCTTCGAGGTCTTCGTCCACGAGCTTCTGGCCGCCCATGAATTCGTCCACGAGGCGCAGGGCGTCCACCACAGTGACCATGCCGTCGAGGCGGCAGATCTTGGGCAGGGATTCGTCGCCGAGGCAGATGGTCTGGGCGATGGGCAGGGGCTCGCAGATGCCGGAAGCCTCGATGAGGATGTAGTCGAAGCGGCCGGACTCGATGAGGTTCAGTATCTGCTCAAGGAGGTCAGTCTTCAGGGAACAGCAGATGCAGCCGTTTTCCAGCGGCACGAGGCTGTCGTCTTCCATTTCCACGGCGCCGCCCTTGGCGATGAGCGAGGCGTCGATGTTTATCTCGCCGATATCGTTGACGATGACAGCGACCTTGTAGCCTTCCTGATTGGAAAGCACATGGTTCAGCAGAGTGGTCTTGCCCGCGCCAAGGTAGCCGGACAGCACAGTGATGGGAACTATCTTACGAGCCATTATCCTGACCTTTCTTTTAAAGGATGTATGCGACCCCGATAAGATAGGCGCTTTTTGCTCCGCGTCAACCATTCAAGCGCATCCCCATCCTGCAACAAATGTTTCAGCCTTGCCGCCCAGCCGCAGGGATATGAAAGGATACGAAAGCCAAAATGTGTTGTTGGCATCAAAAAATTGAGTATAATAAAGTCAAATCCATCGGAAATCCGATAACAAAAGCTCCGCCGCAAACAGGAGGTCATCATGAAGAGTTCCGAAAGCCCCCGCCTCAGCCGCCGTTCGTTCCTGCTCGGTCTTGCCGCCGTCTTCGGCGCAGTCGCCGCTCCCGCCGTGCTCGCCCCCACGGAAGCCGAAGCCGCACCCCATCATCATGTGCCGCCGCCCCCGCCTCACCATCCCCGGCCGCATCACCCCCGGCCGAAGCATCCCCGCAGGCCGAAGCGCCGCCATCACAAGCCGCGCCCGCATCACAGGCCGCCGCATCGCCCCGTGAAGCCCGTTCCGCACAGGCATTTCTAGAAGGCGCGCCCGTGGCGCATAGCTCCCGCACAGGCCGGGCTTCCCCTTTCGCCGGGGAGGCCCGGCCTCCTGCGTCCCGCCTCCCTTGCCAATCCGCCCGGCATGCCTTATCCTAAAGAGATACGATAACCACATCTCCCACGGAGTACGATATGCAGTATGTCTTCAACCCCGAGCGCGTCTGCGCCAAGGTCTTCATGATAGATATCGACGAGAACACCCGCACCATCCGCGACTTCGAGTCCAAGGGCGGCTGCCCCGGCAACCTCAAGGCCATCGCCCGCTTCACCAAGGGTATGCACATCGACGAAGTCATCGACCGCCTCGCCGATATGCCCATCTGCCCGGCCTCCAAGGTGACTTCCTGCCCCGAACAGCTCCGCAACGGCCTCATCGAACTTCGCAAGAAGCTCGACGCCGGCGAAACCCCCGTGCGCCCCAGCTTCGTGCTGGATTCCTTCTCCTTCGGCAAGATGTAACATCCTGTTATTGCAGATAGAAAAAGCCCCGCTGGCGTTTGCTGGCGGGGCTTTTTGCTATCTAGGCAGGCGACCTTGATGCGAAGGGGCATGGGGGGGCGCACTGCCTTGGCCCGAAGCTCCCCCACGCGGCAGGAGGCGTTCTTCTCAACGCTCAATAACTCGCCATGCAGTCCGGCGCAGTGTGATGCTTTAGGTCGGAGGGCCCGCGAAGCGGTGCCCGACAGCCGAGCCGAAGCAGAGGGCCGCGAGAGCGCGAAGCGCGAAAGAGCGGCCCGGGCGAGGGCGGCGTCATCTGGCGGTCATTAGCCAAGTGATGCGACGGAACTCGCAGAAGCGCGAGAGCGCGGCGAGTTCCTAGCGAACGGCATTCCAGGATGCCTTTCTTCCTCACCCGCGCGAATGCGCGGGAAAGCGGATTTTCGGCAGAAAGCGACCGAAGGCGGCCCGAAGGGCCGTAGCCGTTAGGCACGCGAAACGAAGTGCGCGCGGGCCTTACGGATATCGACAGCAGAGCTATCCAAGACTCTGGAAATCATTTCCTTTAATGCCACAACGCAGGCCGTATGCCTGATTAGAGGCCAAGGGCAAAGCCCGGCCTTAGAGGGCTTCGGGCAAGCAAACTCGCGCACCACTCCCCCCTCCCAAGAGGCGGCCGCACTCGAAAGGGCGGCCGCCTTGAAGCCGCCTCGCATATCTTCATCCCCCGCCGGGAGCTGTCGGACAAAGCTCAACATAACTTGCCAGCACTCCGCCCCTTTCCCGAAGCTCCCCTCTCTTCCCCTTCCCCCAAACAAAAAACACGCCTCGGCATACACCGGGGCGTGTTCTGTTTAAGGAAGAAATCCCGTCTTACTTCAGGGGCATCTTAGCCTTTATCTCGCCTTCCTGAGGCATGATGAGGTTCATGATGATGGCGGCGATGAAGACCACGGCCACGCAGTTCTCAGCGAACACTGTGCGCACGATATCCGGGAAGATGACGAACATCTGCGGGGCCTGCGTGAAGCCGAGGCCCACGGAGAGCGAGAGCGCGACGATGACGATGTTGCGCTGGCTGTAGCCGCAGCTGCCTATCATCATGAGGCCGGCGATGACGATGTTGCCGAACATCATGATAGTACAGCCGCCGAGCACGGCTTCGGGCAGGGAGGCGAGCACCGCGCCCACGCTGGGGAAGATGCCGGCAAGTATCATGATGCCCGCGCCCGTGGCGATGGCGTAGCGGTTCACCACCTTGGTCATGGCCAGCAGGCCGATGTTCTGGCTGAACGAGGTGATGGGCAGGCAGCCGAACAGCGAAGAGAGCGAGCTCACGAAGCCGTCGCAGGCAATGGAGCCGGAGATCTCGCGGTCCGAGGCGTCTCGCTTCAGCACAGTGGAGGTCATGGCGGTGGTGTCGCCAATGGTCTCGGTGGCGGAAACGAGGTAGATCATCGTCACGGAGATGATGGCGCTCAGGTTGAAATCAAGCTCGAAGGGCATGAAATGCGGCAGGCTCACCAATCCGGCCGAGGCCACGAGCGAGAGGTCCACCTTGCCCATGAAGAGCGCGAGTATGTAGCCCGCCACAAGGCCGAAAAGCACGGAAAGCGGCTTCAGGTTGCCCTTGGCGAAGATGTTGAAGCCGATGCAGGAAACGAGCGTGAACGTGCCGAGCACCCAGTTCTGCACAGAGCCGAAGTCCTTGGCGCCGAAACCGCCGGCAAAGGAGTTCGCGCCCACGGGAAGCAGGCTGAAGCCGATGGCCGTGACCACGCAGGCCGCCACGATGGGCGAGATGATTCGCCGCCAGTACTTGGCGAAGAAGCCCAGCAGGCCTTCGATGATGCCGCCCACGAAGGCCGCGCCCAGCACCGCGCCGAAGCCCCATTTCGGGCCCACGAAGCAGAAGATGGAAACGAAGGTGAAGCTCACGCCCATGACGATGGGCAGGCGCGCGCCCACTTTCCACACGGAAAAGAGCTGCACCAGCGTGCCCACGCCAGCGACTATCATGGCGGTCTGGATGAGGGAGGCGGTGTCCTGCGGGCCAAGGCCGCACACGCCCGCCACGATCATGATGGGGGCGATGTTGGCCACGAACATGGCCAGGACGTGCTGGAGGCCGAAGGGAACGGATCTCGCCAGAGGCACGGGGCCGTCGAGCGTATAGATATTGTCGAGCGAGGCTTCGCGGCTTTTGAGCAGGCCCATACGCTACTCCTGTTTGCGGAAGGTTATGGAGCCGGTCTCTTCGTCCATGGCGTCCACGACGGCGAGGGACTCGAGGTGGTAGCCCAGCTCGCGGAGCGTCGCGCCGCCCATCTGGAAGCCCTTCTCGATGGCGATGCCGAGGCCTTCCACAGTGGCTCCGGCGTCTTCCACGATATAGATGAGGCCGCGCAGGGCGCATCCGTTGGCGAGGAAGTCGTCGATGATGAGCACATGGTCGTCGGGGCTGAGGAACTTCTTGGAGACTATCACCTTATTGACGTTGCCGTGGGTGAAGGAGGCGACTTCGGCCACATGGACATCGCCGTCGATGTTGATGGACTTCGACTTCTTGGCGAAGACCAGCGGCACGCCGAACTCGCGGGCCACCGGGTAGGCAACGGCTATGCCCGAAGATTCGATGGTCAGCACCTTGGTGATGGGCCGCCCGGAGAAGCGGCGGCGGAACTCGCGGCCTATCTCGTCGAGAAGCTCGATGTCCATCTGATGATTGAGGAAGCTGTCCACCTTGAGGACGTTGCCGGCCTTGACCACGCCGTCTTTCGCGATGCGTTCTTCAAGAAAATTCATATCCCCTCCCGGATAATACGCTTGTGTGTTATGTAGCGCGCCTGCAAGGAAAAGGCAAACATGTGCCCGGAGAGCTGGAGGAGATTTAAAAGAAAAGCCCCGGCTTGTGACCGGGGCGGAGAAGAACGAACTTCAAATAAAAAGCTTTGGAAAAAGGGGGATGGGGTGCGGGGAAGGGGAAAAGGAGCTTTTTACAAGCGACCGAAGGCGGCCCGAGGGGCCGTAGCCGTTAGGTTCGCGAAACGAAGTGCGCGCGGGCCTTACGGATATCGACAGCAGAGCTAAAGTCCTTTCCCCCTTCCCCGCAAAAACTCTTCACACTTCCTTCTCTTCCCTTCCCAGCCACTGCACGACTTTGGCTTCGGCCTTGGCGTTGACATCGGCGTCCATGTACTGCGTGGCGGCCACGAACACGGCGGCGAGCAGGCCGAGGTCGTCGGTGAAGCCGAGTATGGGCAGGATATCCGGCAGGAAGTCCGTGGGCAGGATGAAGTAGCCCAGCGCGCCGTATATCATCACGCGGGTCTTGCCCGGGAGGTCGGGCTTCTTCAGCACATAGTACAGGCGCAGGGCCTGCCTGAGCCCGGCGCGGCCCAGCTTCCTCGCCACGCGCGGGAGCTTGTTCCAGAAGGCTTTCTCCGACCACGCCTGCTGGTACTTCTCTTCGGTCACGATCTCCGGGTCGATGATGGGGCGGCCGTCCTTGTCGTATTCGGGCATGGGGAGTTTCCTTTGTGTGGGGGG
>JAZQMJ010000002.1:0-2878 GCA_045543435.1 Mailhella sp. | reverse complement strand
TACGATCCGACTTCTGTCGGCTGACAGCGGGGGCTTTTGCGATGTTTATCCGATTACAGGGACTTATTCACGGAGTCGAATTCGTCTTCGATTTCCTTGGAGGGGGCTTCGGTCATGAGGCTCACCACCACGATGGCGATGGAAGCGGCGATGAAGGCGGGGAGCAGTTCATACATGTTCCACACGCCGCCCATGGGACGCACCATGTACTTCCAGATGAACACCACGCCGCCGCCGACGACCATGCCGGCCAGCGCGCCCTGGAAGTTGCAGCGGCGCCAGAACAGGGCGAAGAGCATCACGGGGCCGAAGGCGGCGCCGAAGCCGGCCCAGGCGAAGGACACGATGCGGAAGATGGAGCTGTTCGGGTCGAGGGCGAGGATGAAGCCGAGGACGGAGATGCCGAGCACGGTGACGCGGGCCCAGCGCACGGTGGCCTTGTCGTCCATCTTGATGCCGAGCACGCCCTTGAGGAAGTTTTCGGACACGCTGGAAGCGGCGGCGAGGAGCTGGCCGGAAGCGGTGGACATGACGGAGGCGAGGATGCCGGCAAGCACGACGCCGGCGATGAAGGCGGGGATGACGCCGTAGGTGCTGAGCAGATTGCTGATGCGGATGATGATGGTTTCAGCGGCGGAGCCGGTGGTGTAGCCTTCGATGACATTGGCCTGGATCATGGCGTAGCCCACGATGCCGATGAGCATGGCGCAGCTCATGGCGATGACCACCCAGGTGGAGCCGATGCGGCGGGCGAGGGCGATCTCGTTCTCGTCGCGGATGGCCATGAAGCGGAGCAGGATGTGGGGCATGCCGAAGTAGCCGAGACCCCAGGCGAGGGTGGAGGCCACAGTGAGGAAGTCGTAAGGCACGACCTTCTTGGAGATGATGTCGGTAGTGGTGCTGAGACTGATGTAGCCTTCGAAGCTGGCGGCGGCCTTCACGGCATCCCAGCCGCCGGCCATGTTGATGCCGAAGAGCACGATGACCACGAGGGCGATGGACATGATGATGGACTGCACGAGGTCAGTCATGGAAGCGGCGAGGAAGCCGCCGAGGATGGTGTAGCCGGCGATGACGGCGCCGCCGATGATCATGCCGTACACATAGTCCATGCCGCAGAGCGTGGAGAAGAGCTTGCCGCAGGAAGCGAAGCCGGCCGCAGTGTAGGGGATGAAGAAGATGACGATGACAAGGGCGGAAATGGCCATGAGCAGGTTGCTCTTGTCATGGAAGCGGTGGGCGAAGAAGTCCGGGATGGTGATGGCGTGGATCTTTTCGCTGTACACGCGCAGGCGCTTGGCCACGATGAGCCAGTTCAGGTAGGTGCCCACGGCGAGGCCGATGATGGTCCAGGAGGCTTCGGCGATGCCGCAGAACAGGGCGAGGCCGGGGATGCCCATGAGCAGCCAGGCGGACATGTCGGAGGCTTCGGCGCTCATGGCGGTGATGACGGGGCCCATCTTGCGGTCGCCAAGGTAGTATTCGCTGGCGTTGTTGTTGGCCTTGGTGCAGGAAATGCCGATGTACATCATGAGGAGGAGGTACGCGGCAATAGCAATGTAAACGAAGATCTGATTTTCGCCCATGACAGTTCTCGAATGAGGAAGTGGAAGGATGGCAGAACGCCGGAGATGCCCGGTTCAGAGCGGGCGGGACAAGGCCGAAGCTAAGATCACGCCATAGGTCGCCATGGCGGGATCAGACCGCCACCGACTGACTGCTTTATGTGTGAAGTTCTCATATTCGGGCCTTCGGGGAAGGATTTTCAGCGTTGAGGCTGATGTGAAGGATAATATGCATATTTTCCAGAAAAAGAAAATCAAAATTTCAAGGTTGTCCTGAAAGAGGCTCAAAAGAGATAAAAAAAGACCGCCAGAAAGCGGTCTTTTGAAAAATATGCTGTGAATCCGGTATAATAGTTTTTGTATAAAAATATACAAAAATGTAAAAATCAGTTTTTCTTCACCTCGCCACGCTCGATGCAGGCGAAGGCGTTGTGGCCGTGTATGGATTCCTCGCTTTCCACTTCCACGCTGAACCACGTCACAGAGGGGTGTTCTTCGAGTTTTGCGGCCACGTTGCGTACCACGTCTTCCACGAAGAGGGCGTTGTCGTAGGCCTGTTCGGTGACGAATTTTTCGTCCGGGCGCTTGAGCAGGGCGTAGATGGGAGCGGAGCCGGAAGCTTCTGCGATGTCGATGAAGCCTTCGAGCCACTCGAAGCGGCTCATGCGCAGGGCGAGGCGCACCGTGGCTCGCTGGCCGTGCGCACCGGCGCGGCTGATGGCCTTGGAGCAGGGGCAGACAGTGGTGACGGGCACTTCCAGCTCAAGCAGGAAGCTAGGGCCTTCCTGCCCGGCTTCGAGCTCGCCGGTGAGGCGGCAGGAATAGCGCACAGGTGCGCCGTGGCCGGTGACGGGAGCCTTGCGGATGCGGAAATACGGGAAGCTGAAGCGGGCGTAGGCGCGGCGGGCCTGCAGGCGTTCCAGCACATCGGAGAGCAGGCGCTTCATGGAGGCGTAGTCCAGCTCCTCGCCGCTCACCTCGCGCCAGTTTTCCAGCGCTTCCACGAAACGGCTCATGTGCGTACCCTTGAACTCGGCGGGCAGATCCACGCCCATGTCCACGGAAGCCACCGTGTGCTGACGGCCGGCGTCGCGGTCCTTCACAACCAGCGGAAGCTCCACGCGCTTCACGCCCACGCGGTCGATGTCCATCGCAACGCTCGACGGACTGCTCTGCACATCCTGCAACTCTTTCATGTCCTGCTCCAGAAAAATTTCCTGCCCCAGAGATACTAAATTGAAAGGAGACAGGCAAGATGGAGATGCGGGGCGCTGCCCCGCACCCCGCCGGGGAAATAATTCCCCCGGGCCCCC
>JAZQMJ010000001.1:0-2900 GCA_045543435.1 Mailhella sp. | reverse complement strand
TACGTGCTTCTTCCGCCTTGCGAGCCTCCTCAGCCTTGCGAGCTTCTTCTGCCTTGCGAGCCTCCTCAGCCTTGCGAGCTTCCTCAGCCTTGCGAGCTTCCTCAGCCTTGCGAGCCTCCTCAGCCTTGCGAGCCTCCTCAGCCTTGCGAGCCTCCTCAGCCTTGCGAGCCTCCTCAGCCTTGCGAGCCTCCTCAACCTTGCGTGCCTCTTCGGCCTTGCGGACTTCTTCTATCTTTCGGCGTTCCTCAGCAAGTAATCGATGAGCTTCTTCGACTTTCTGACGCTCCTGCTCTGCATTCCGGAGTTCCTCCATCACCTTACGGTGCATCTCCTCCGCCTTCTGACGTTCTTCAACAGCCTTGCGATGAACCTCTTCAGCCTTGCGCTGAGCTTCCAACGCTTTATTAACCTGGGCCTCTTCAACAGTCTTGCGCCGCGTTTCCTCTTCCTTTAAACGTGCTTCATTCTCCTGAACTTGGAGGCGATTCTGCTCAATTTTCTGCCATTCTGCCGAGACAAGGCGTCTTTCCTCTTCGACCTTGCGACGATTCTCCTCGGCCATTTGTCGCTCTTGCTCAGCCTTCTGGCGCTCCTCCTGAGCCTTGCGGTAATTATCTTCGGCCTTCAGGCGCTCCTCCACCGCTTTGCGATGCACCTCTTCAGCATGCAAGCGCTCAGCCTCAATCTTTTGTCGGGCCTGTTCCTCTGCAGCCTTGCGCTGAGCCTCTTCAACCTTGCGCTGTTCCTCCTCGGCCTGGCGGCGTTGAGCCTCCTCCTGGGCCAGGCGGCGGGCTTCCTCCGCACGCAGACGGGCAGCTTCCTCCGCCTGGCGCTTGGCCGCCTCCTCAGCTGCCTTGCGACGGGCCTCTTCGGCCATGCGCTGTTCCTCCTCAGCCTTGCGGCGGGATTCTTCCTCAGCCAGGCGGCGGGCACCCTCCTCGCGGGCCATGAGGAGATTCTCCTCAGCCTTCTTGTGTGCTTCCTGCGCGCGGATTCGCTCGGCTTCTGCCAGCTGGCGTTCTTCCTCGGCTTTCCGTCGCTCCTCCACAGCCTTGCGGTGCACTTCCTCAGCCTGGTGCTGGGCCGCCTCTGCCTTCAGACGCGTCTCCTCGGCAATCTTGCGGCGTTCCTCCTCGGCTTTCAGGCGCTGTTCCTCCTCGCTCTTGCGGCGCTGTGCCTCTTCCTGAGCCAGGCGGCGGGCTTCCTCCACCTTCAGGCGGGCCTCCTCCTCAGCTTTCAGGCGGGCTTCACCCTCTGCCTTGAGGCGCGCTTCTTCTTCCAGTGCGGCGCGGCGGGCCTCCTCAATGCGGAGACGTTCGGCCTCGGCCAGGCGGCGGGCCTGTTCGGCCATCTGGCGCTCCTGCTCAGCCTTCTGGCGTTCTTCCTGAGCTTTGTGATAATCTTCCTCAGCTTTCCGGCGTTCCTCCACGGCCTTCTGGTGCGCGGCTTCTGCGGCCTGCCGCGCCGCTTCAATCTTCTGGCGTTCTGCATCTTCCGCAGCCTTACGCTGTAACTCTGCTGCCTTGCGCTGTTCTTCCTCGGCCTGGCGCCGGGCAGCTTCTTCTTCGGCCTGGCGGCGAGCCGCCTCGGCTTGCTGACGGGCAAATTCTTCAGCCTGCCGCTTGACTTCCTCAGCTTGGCGGCGCGCTTCGGCCTCGGCTTTCAGCCGTGCCTCTTCTTCTGCTTTCAGGCGGGCCTCCTCCTCTGCTTTGCGGCGGGCACCCTCCTCCTGAGCCTTGCGACGGTTTTCCTCGGCCAGCAGACGCTCCTGCTCAGCCCGCTGGCGTTCCTGCTCTGCCTGCTGGCGGGCTGCTTCAGCCACCTGGCGTTCCTCCATCGCCTTGCGGTGCACTTCCTCAGCCTGGTGCTGCGCGGCCTCAGCCTTCAGACGCATTTCTTCGGCAACCCTGCGGCGCTCTTCCTCCTCTTTCAGGCGGGCTTCAGCCTCAGCCTTGCGACGGGTATCTTCCGCCTCGGCCAGGCGGCGAGCCTCCTCCGCCTTCAGGCGCGCTGCTTCTTCGGCCTGGCGCAGGGTCTCGCCTTCTGCCTTCAGACGCGCCTCCTCCTCGGCTGCCTTGCGACGATTCTCCTCGATGATCCGCCGTTCCTCCGCCACTCTGATCCGCTCTTCTTCTGCCTTGCGGAGGTGTTCCTCAGCCAGCAGGCGCTCCTGCTCGGCACGCTGCCGTTCCTCCTGGGCCTGGCGATAGCCTTCCTCGGCCTTCCGGCGTTCTTCCTGGGCTTTGCGATGAGCCTCCTCTGCCATGAGGCGTTCCTGCTCCATTTTCTGCCGGGTCTGCTCCGCTTCAGCCTTGCGCTGAGCCTCTTCAGCCATGCGCTGTTCCTCCTCGGCCTTGCGGCGGGCAGCTTCCTCCTCGGCCTGTCGGCGGGCGGCTTCCGCCTGCTGCCGGGCAGCTTCCTCAGCCTGGCGCCTGGCCGCCTCCTCGGCAGCCTTGCGACGGGCCTCTTCGGCCTTGCGCTGCTCCTCCTCAGCCTTGCGGCGGGATTCTTCCTCAGCCAGGCGGCGGGCACCCTCCTCGCGGGCCATGAGGAGATTCTCCTCAGCCTTCTTGTGCGCTTCCTGCGCGCGGATTCGCTCGGCTTCTGCCAGCTGGCGTTCTTCCTCGGCTTTCCGGCGCTCTTCCACGGCCTTGCGGTGCACTTCCTCAGCCTGGTGCTGGGCCGCCTCTGCCTTCAGACGCGTCTCCTCGGCAATCTTGCGGCGTTCCTCCTCGGCTTTCAGGCGCTGTTCCTCCTCGGTCTTGCGGCGCTGTGCCTCTTCCTGAGCCAGGCGGCGGGCTTCCTCCACCTTCAGGCGGGCCTCCTCCTCAGCTTTCAGGCGGGCTTCACCCTCTGCCTTGAGGCGCGCTTCTTCTTCCAGTGCGGCGCGGCGGGCCTCC